>NZ_CAJCKD010000046.1:0-26065 GCF_903970855.1 Curtobacterium sp. ME12 | reverse complement strand
GACAACGCCATCCTCACCGGCACCACCGTCCACATCTCCGAGGACGCCGCCGGCCTGCTGAACAAGACCTTCGGCACCGACGCCGTCAAGCGCGGCCTCCTCGTCGGCACCGCCACCATCACCGCCCAGATCAAGTAGTGCCGGCGGATCCCTGCCGCACCAGGTACGGGTTCTGCATCACCCGGGAGCGCCCGCCACGACCAGTCCTCGTGGCGGGCGCTTCTGTGCGCCCGCACCCGCGCCCCCGGATTGGGGGAAACCTGATCCGCGTCGTGCGCCTACGGTGAACCCATCCCCCGTAG
This sequence comes from Curtobacterium sp. ME12, assembly GCF_903970855.1. Taxonomy (NCBI): domain Bacteria; kingdom Bacillati; phylum Actinomycetota; class Actinomycetes; order Micrococcales; family Microbacteriaceae; genus Curtobacterium; species Curtobacterium sp. ME12. The sequence goes on along the minus strand of NZ_CAJCKD010000046.1, from coordinate 25,763 downwards.
AAGGATCGGTATGCCCCACATCCGGATTGCTCCGAACGCTGCAGCTGCAGCGTTCACTGCCGCCTACCGGCAGCACGCAGCTGGGCTGCACCGGTTCGTGGCAACGATCATCATTGATCGGCACCTTGCCGAAGACGTCGTGCACGAAGCCTTTGTCGAGCTGTGGCAGCACCCCGACCGATGGGATCCCGACCGCGCTGATCTGCAATCGTGGCTGCGCACCATCGCCCACAGGCGCGCGATCGACCGAATTCGCAGCGTCGAAGCATCCCGACGTCGGGACGTCCGTATCGGGATCCGCGAACACCACAGTGTCGACCAGAGCTCCGAACAGTTCGACGCTCTCTTCACCAGGACCCGGCTGCGCACCGCCTTCGCAGGCTTGAGCGACAAGCAACGCGACGCCGTCGTGTTGCGGTACCTCGGCGAACGCACTGTGCCGGAAGTCGCCAGCATGTTGGGCACCACGGTCGGTGCCGCGAAAACGCGGGTGCGAGATGGGCTCCTCGAGCTCCGCACCCAGCTGCTGCCGGACACGGCAACACCCTGAATCTCCGACCCGTGGCAGCCGCCGCACCGACACACACCGAAAGGCTCATCTCGTGACCACCAACGCCGCAACGCCCCGCCCCGGCTTCGCCAGCACCCTCACCCAGAAGGGCGCCCTGCTGTTCGGCGTCGTGTTCCTCATCGTCGGGTTCGCCGGATTCATCCCCGGCCTCACCATGGACATGGGCTCCATGTCGGTCGCCGGCCACGGATCGATGGCGCTGCTCCTGGGCGTGTTCCAGGTATCGGTGCTGCACAACATCGTGCACGTGCTCTTCGGCATCGTCGGGATCCTCGCAGCCCGCACCGCCCGCGGCGCCCGGCTCTACCTCCTGGTCGGCGGCATCATCTACGCCGTGCTGTTCGTCTACGGCCTCTTCACCGCCGGCATGGCCGACCCGGCGAACTTTGTCCCCCTCAACAGCGCCGACAACGTGCTCCACGCCTTCCTCGCAGTCGCGATGATCGTCCTCGGCGCCGTCCTGCCCCGCGTCAGCGCACGCACCACCCGGTAGCCAACGCTTCCCCGGAAGGAGCATCGGGCCCGGTTCGCAGACCACCTGCGGCCGGGCCCGACGCCCTCCACCGCAGGTGCCGGGCTACCGCAGCAGTTCGCTCTGCACGGCAAGGAGTCCTCGCACACCCGATCCCACGTATCGTCCAACACCTCGTTGGACAACTTCGCAGCACATAGCACGCGCTGCCACCCAATCGATAGTCTGTTATGAAACCCCCTCTTCATAACGAACGATCGAGGATTCTGATGCAGCCGAGCCCCTACACACCGGGTGAGATCGCCCGTACGGTTCCCGGTCGCGCCCAGCAGGTCGCGGAAGTCGACGAGCGTCTATCAACCCTGATCGATCTCGGTCGGCTCGTCGGCCGGATCCGGGTCGACCATGCTGCGCGTGGGTTTGGAAAGACCTCACTGCTCCGTGAGTACCAGCGCCGTGCTGCCGCTCGCGGTGCAGTGACGGTATGGGTGACCGCCGGCGAGGAACAAGGGCTCGTGGCCCAGATCGCAGCGGAGCTGCGGCACGCGACAGACGGGTTCGGCGAGAAGACCCGAACCGCACTGCGAAGCAGGATTGAGACCCTGCAGGTCTCCGTCGGAGTGCCCGGCATCGCCACCGCGACCAGCACCTTCCACCCGGCGGACAGCGGTCACGACACGGAGCTGTCGGGGGCGCGCGCCCTCGAGGCCGTGATCAAGACAGCCACCGAGGAGACGCCGCTGGTGATCCTCATCGACGAGATCCAGTCCGCCGACCCAGCAGGGCTGCGCACACTGGTCTACGCCTGGCAGCACCTACAAGCCGAGGGCACCGATGTCCCTGCAGCGGTATTCACGGCAGGCCTGCCCAACGCTCCCGAGACCATCGCGGGAATCGTCACGTTCAGTGAACGCCTCGCCTACCGGCCGCTCGGGCCCCTGCATCGAGAAGCGGAAGAGATCGCGATCATCGGCCCCGCACGGGCACTCGGCGTGCACTGGACCCCGCCCGCCGTCGACCGGGCGTTGGAGATCGCGCAGGGGTACCCATACTCCGTGCAGCTCATCGCGGACGCCGCATGGGCCGCCGCGGGACGACCCGACCCGGGAGGCGTCATCGACGTCAGCGCTGTGGACCTTGGCCACATCGCAATGCAGGCAGATCTCGACGCCCTGTTCCGAGCCAGATGGTCCGCCTGCTCGCCGGCCGAGCGACGCATGCTTACCGCGATCGCGAATCTCGGCGACGGCCCGGCATCTCGCTCCGCGATCGCGGAAGCGCTCAACACCGGCAGTAATCAGCTCTCGACACCCCGGGGGCGCCTGATTGATAAGGGTCTCATCCAGCCCGCTGACCGCGGAATGCTCGAGTTCACCATCCCTGGCTTCGCAGCGTTCATTCGCGATAGCGCGGTGTAACACTCCCCCGCCTCAATGCATGACACGGCGGCACTCTCTGTCAGGCTAAGAGTCCGTCCCCTGATTGGAGCAATTACATGGCGCAGAAAGTCACCACGCACCTCGTCGACGACCTCACCGGCGACACCATCGAAGACGGCCATGGTCGCACCGTCACCTTCGGCTTCGATGGCGCGCACTACGAAATCGACCTCACCGACGACAACGCCGACGCGCTCCGCGAAGCGTTCTCCGACTACGTCGCCGCCGCCCGCAAGGTCAGCGGCCGCGCCGGCCGCACCAGCGCCGGCAGCGCGCCGAAGCGTGGCAACTCGGAAGAGCTCGCGAAGATCCGCGAGTGGGCGAACGCGAACGGCCACGAAGTGTCCACGCGGGGGCGCATCAGCCAGGCCGTCCGCAACGCCTACGACGCCGCCCACTAACAGGGAGCAGGCTCAACTCGATACGCTCCTCTGGAGCGCTGTTACTGGGGCTCGGGCCGGACCGTCACGACACTGACGGTCCGGCCGTTCCTTATAGCAACGACATCTGCAGGGCTTCTATCGCCCCACGGTCGATCGCAGTGCCGCTCCGCGAATACGGCCACAGCCAGCCGAGAGCCCGGAGGGCCGCGGAGCATTCGGGTTACCCCACGTCCCCCCCGGTAGCGCGATCCCACTATCCTCACAGCAGTACAGGCCCTCCGAACAGACCGGGACAAGGATTCTGCCATTTCAATGCGGCGGCGCGCTTCGCACAGTGTAAGTCGACGCGGCCGGCGCGCCTAGAGAAAAGTAGGGGTGCCGAGCGAGCTCCCACACTCGCCGACACCCCGGCGCGTCACACCAGACCCGAACTAGGTGACGCTGAGAAAACGATCCTCGATGATGGCCTGTCCAACAAGTCGGCACTTTCGAGGACCATCGCGGACATCATGTACGCACTCGACGACCACTAGAAACGGTCACGGTTGGCGTATGTCAATTCGCGAAATCTGTCTCGGACCCGATCCGCAGGATCATGCCCGTATTCTCATCAGAACACGCAGGCAATTACCCGAACAACCCCACAAGCAGGGGGAGAACGGTCGGGTACCGCCGCTTCGTCTCTCCAGCGGCGGTACCCGACCGTCGCGCGGCTACTTCGCCAGGAAGTCCAGGACGACCCGGTTCCACTCGTCCGGGTGGCTGACGTTGACGCCGTGCGGCCCGCCGGCGACCACGTGCAGCTCGGAACCCGCGATCGCGGCGTGGGTCCGGTCGCCGGAGCCCTCGAACGGCACGGTGGCGTCGCCGTCCCCGTGAATCACGAGCGTCGGCACGGTGACCTTCGGCAGGTCGTCGCGGAAGTCCGTGTTCGCGAACGACGCCATCGCCTCGAGCGCGGCCGGCTTCGAGGCCTGCTTCGCCAGGGCGAGCGCCTGCTGCCGGTCCTCCTCGGAGACGACCAGGGCGCCGTCCACCGAGAAGAAGTCGGTCGTGAACTGGTCGTAGAAGGCATCCTCGTCCTTCATCAGACCTGCCGTCATCTCCGTCGCCTGGGACTTTGGCAGTGGGCCGTTGGGGTTGTCGACTGTCTGCAGCAGGTACGGCGGCACGGCCGAGGCGAAGACAACGCTGTGCAGTCGTTCCGTGCCGTACTTCGTGAAGTAGCGCGCGACCTCACCGCCCCCCATCGAGAACCCGACCAACGTGACGTCCTGCAGGTCGAGCTCGGTGAGGATGGTGTGCAGGTCCTCGGTCAGGTGGTCGTAGTCGTAGCCGGTCTTCGGCTTGTCGCTCCGTCCGAATCCCCTGCGGTCGTAGGTGACGACCCGGTAACCGGCCTCGGCGAACGCGGGGACCTGCTTGCTCCACGACTCGCCGGACAGCGGCCAGCCGTGGATGAGCACGACGGGTCGCCCGGGGCCGCCGGTGTCGTCGACGTGCAGGTTGGTGTCCTTGAAGAGCCCGTGGTGGGCGGTGATCTCGGTCACGAAGAACTTCCTTCCGAGCGCGGAGGTCGCGCCTGATGCCTATTCGTACCCAGGGCAGCTTCGGGCTGGACGGGTTTCGCTCACTGTCCCGATAGCGCTCCGTCTCACTGCCGGTGGTGGCGACGCGAGTACCGGGTGGTGCCGCTATCAGTAAGGCTGCAGCGCGATCTCCGCGGCTTCGTGTTCGCGTCGGTGCCCGCTCGGGTTCCGCGTGCAGCGAGTCAGTGTTGGGGCTGCGTTTCTCCGGTAGCCCAAAAATAGGTCAACGGGGCGCCGTTGATGAGGTGGTCTCCGATGACACGCTGCTGGAACACGACTGGGTTATGGGACGACAGAGTTCTGGCGTTTCGCCAGTGTCGGTCGAGCGCGCGGTTGCGGTCGGTGGCACTAGCCCCACCGACCTCGAATAGCGTCGTGGTTGCCCGCAGCACAGCGTCAACAACTGTGCCTTGTACAGCAATTGTTCGGAGCTCGGCGGCGTCGATCAAGGCATCGACTTCGGGACCGGTCCCAGCGTCGACGATGGCATTGTGCGCGGCATCGATTGCAGCAGCGGTGTTCAACACAAGGGCCTCAGCAGCGACGGCGTCAACCGCGAGTCGCCCGACAACGGACTGCACGAGCGGATCCGTCGCGGCTGTTGCTCCAGCTGCGTGCTGATAGTGCCGGGTTCGGGAGCGCACGAACTCTGCGCCGTCCCGCGCTGCGGCCGCACCGACGCCGGCGAGGGATGCAAGCAGCACGGTTTGCAGGAACGCCGGCAGCACGGTGCGCCGCTCGGCACGCTCGGGTCGGAGCTGCCACAGTTCCACGCGGACACCGTCGAACCTGGTGGTGCCGCTGCCGGTGAGTCGCTGCCCGAAGCCATTCCAATCGTCGCGGACCTCGACACCGGGATCGTCCACGCGCACGGTAATCCCGGCGGTGTGGCCGTCGGGCGTCAGCGCGGTGACGGTGGTCCAGTCAGCGAAGATGGTGCCGGTGCTGTAGTGCTTCTCGCCGTGCAACCGCCAGCCGTCACCGTCCGGGACGATGTGCGTCGACAGGGATCCGACTGCCGCGGTCGAGCGTTCGTGACTGGCGTTACCGAACACCTCGCCGGCGGCGACGCGGGTGAACCATTCGTCGCGGCGGATCACGTCGGGCTCGAGGATGAGTTCCTCGACGAACGAGAAGTGCGCGCGGAGCAGCTGCGGGAGGTTCGAGTCTGCTTCGGCGAGCCGGATGAGGAGGGCGAACAGGTCGGTCGCTGACGCTCCGGCGCCGCCGGCGGCAACCGGGACGGTAACCGCGGTGAAACCCGCGTCCGCCAGCCACCTGACCTGTTCATGGGGCAGCGTGCGGTGCTGTTCGCGCTCCACGGCACCCGCAGCGATGCGGTCGAACACCGGCGTGAAACGCTCCAGCAATGCGCTGCGGGTGGTCACTGTGGTGACGGTCATGGTTCCTCCTGTGAGTTCCGGTGGATGCTGACGCCCGGGACCGCGTCGAGCAGCCCCTGCGTGTACGGCTCGCGCGGGGAGCGGAAGACCTGATCGGCCGTCCCCTCCTCGACGACACGACCGTCGCGCAGCACGAGCACGCGGTCGCTGACATGGTGGATCACCCCAAGGTCGTGGGAAATGAACAGCGCGGCGGTGCCGTACTCCTGCCGAATGTCCGCAAGGAGGTCGAGCACCTGCGCCTGCACGGACACGTCGAGGGCGCTGACGGCCTCGTCGAGGACGAGCACGTCAGGGTCGGTGGCGAGCGCACGGGCGATCGCCACCCGCTGCCGCTGCCCGCCGGACAGCGTGGCGGGGTGCCGGCCGGCGATCCCGCCGTCGAGTCCGACGCCGGCGAGCAGTTCCCCGACGCGCGCCTGGTCCTGCGCCTCGGCCGCCCCGCTGCTGCTCCCGCGGGCCGCACGAGCACCGGTGAGAGCGGAGCGGACCAGTTCGCCGACGGTCTTCCGAGGGTCGAACGAGGACAGCGGGTCCTGCGACACCGTGGCGATGCGCGGCCGATCAGCGCGACGGTCGCGCTCGGAGAGTGCCGACCAGAGCTTGCCCTCCAACGTGACGGAACCCGACGACGGCTGGGTCAGTGCGAGGGCGATCGCCGCAGTCGTGGACTTTCCCGATCCAGATTCGCCCACGATGCCGAGCGTCTCGCCGGCGCGGAGGTCGAACGACATGTCGTCGACCACGGTCCGCACAACCCGGTCCGGCCCCCGGTACCGCTTGGTCACATGCGAAACGGACAGCACCACGGATCCGGCGACGGGCACCGGACGCGAGGCCGGCCGCGGGGTGAGCACCGCACGGGGTGCGTCCGACAGACGGGCACCCGGCGCGTGCGCGGACGGGATCGCCGCGAGTAGCCGCTTCGTGTACGGATGCTGTGGGTCGCGGAGGACATCGCCGACCGGGCCCTGCTCGACGACGACTCCGTGCTGCATCACCACGACGTCGTCCGCGAGCTGTTCGACGACGCCGAGGTCGTGGCTGATGAGCACAAGTCCGGTCCCGCCGGCACGGAGTTCGTCGAGAAGCGCCAGGATCTGTGCCTGCACGGTGGTGTCGAGGGCGGTGGTCGGTTCGTCGGCGACGAGCACGGCGGGGTTGAGGGCGATCGCCGCGGCGATGAGTGCCCGCTGCCGGAGTCCGCCGGAGAGCTCCGACGGCAGCTGCCGCGCACGTAACGACGGCAACGGAACCCCGACGCGCTCGAGCAGGGAGAGCACCTGCCGCTCCCGCTCCGCCCGTGGCCCGATGCCGTGCTCGCGGAGGGCGTCGGCGACGGACGCGCCGAGCTTTCGGAGCGGGTCGAGGGAGACGAGGGCATCCTGCAGCACGTACCCGACCTCCTTGCCGCGCACCTTCCGCCACGCGCCGTCGGAGAGGTTGCGCAGGTTGCGGCCGCCGAGCGACAGCGTCGATGCCGTGGTCGTCGCAGTCGGTCCGTTCAGTCCGAGCAGTGACCGGGCGGTGACGCTCTTGCCGGAACCGGATTCCCCGACGATCGCGACGCAACGTCCGGCGTCGAGCGTGAAGGAGACGTCCTGCACGACGGTGCGGTCGCCGAAGGCGACGGAGAGGTCGCGGACGTTGACAACCGGATCGACGACGGAGCGGACCGTATTGACGCCACCAGACGAGCGGGTGGACGTGATGTGAGAAGCGGTGGTCACCGGGGGCCTCCAGGCTGGGTCAGGGTCTGCACGGCGCGGCCGACAGCGGTCAGCGACAACGCGAGAAGCACGATTACGACGCCTGGCCAGAAGTCGAGCCACCACGCCTGCTGCAGATAGTTCCGGCCGGCGTTGAGCATCGCGCCCCACTCCGGCGCCGGCGGCTGCACGCCCATCCCGAGGAACCCGAGCGCGGACGCCCACACGATCGCCTGCCCGATGCCGAGCGTGACCAGGACGGTCAGCGGCCGGAACGCGTTCGGTAGCAGCGTGTGGAACAGCACGTGCGCCGACGAGTGCCCAAGCGCCCGCTCCGCCTGCACATACGGCGCACCACGGACGGCGAGCACCTGCCCGCGGACCATCCGGGCGTACCCGGGGATGGTTGCGATGCCGACGGCGAGGATCTGCGTGCCCGCGCTCGACCCGAACACCGCGATGAGGATGAGCGCGAGCAGGATGCCCGGGAACGCGTACAGCACCTCGATGACCCGGGTCACGACGGCGTCGACGGCGCGTCCGCCGAGGCCGCCGAGGACCCCGAGCAGGACGGCGCCGGCGAGGCCGAGTGCGGTCGCGCCGACCCCGATCAGGACCGACTGCCCGGCGCCGTGGACGACGCGCGAATACACGTCGCGGCCAGACTGGTCGGTGCCGAACACGTGTTGCACGCTGGGGGCGTCGAAGCTCTTGCCGAGGTCAATGGCGAGCGGGTCCTGCGGGGCGAGCAGGGACGGCCAGACTGCCGCCACCGCGACGAGCGCGATGAACGCGGCCGACACCCAGAACGAGACACGGCGCAACGGATGGGAGGCTCGGCGCACCTTGCGCACGCTCGCTTCGGCGGGTGCCGAATTGGTCTGCTGTGTGCCGGGAGTGCTGGATACGTCGGTTGCGGTGGTCATGCTGCGGCTCCGCTCGTACGGCGAAGTCGCGGGTCGACCACGACGTACGCGATGTCGGTCAGGATGTTCGCCACGACGTAGACGAGTGCCACGACGAAGGTGATGCCGATGACGAGCGGCAGATCCTGCGCGCTCACGGCGGTGACGAGGACCTGCCCGATGCCCTGCCGAGCGAAAACGACCTCGGCGATGACGGCTCCGGAGACGAGAGAGCCAAGGCCCCAGCCGGACAGCGTCACGCCAGGCAGTGCCGCGTGACGGAGCACGTACTTCCCACGAATGGCGCGCTCGGACAGGCCACGGCTCCGGGCGGAGAGGACGAACGGCTGCTGCTGCTTGTCCTCGAACTCGTCGCGGGTGACCTGCCCGAGGAACCCGGCGAGCGGGATCGCCAGCGTCAACGCCGGCAGCACGATGCCGAGCGGGCCCGATCCGATCACCGGAAACCAGTGCAGCTGCACCGCGAACACCAGGAGCAGCACGAGGCCGAGCCAGAACTGGGGCAGCCCGGCCGCGACGGTCTCGACGACGGAGCCGAGGCGTCCGACGACGCCGGGGCGTCCGGCGGTGAGGAGCGTCGACGCGATGGAGAGCAGCCAGGCGATAACGAGCGCGGACACTGTCAGCGCGAGCGTCGGGCCGATCTGGCCCGCAATGACGCTCGTGACCGATTGCTTCAGCGTGTAGGACTCGCCGAAGTCAAGCCGGAACAGGCCGCCGAGGAAGTCGCCGTACTGCACCAGCAGCGGACGGTCGAAGCCGTACTGGGCGGTCACCGCCGCGACGGCTTCCTTCGTCGGGTGTGCGGCGGCGCCGCCGAGAATCGCGACCGCCGGGTCACCGGGGACGGCGTGCTCGAGGAAGAACACGATCGTCCCCACGGCAAGCAGGAGCAGCACGGCCTCAGCGATGCGCCGGGCGATGCGGACGGACCAGCCGGTCATCACTTACCTCCGTCAATCAGGTAGGCATCGGAGAGGACGGGTTCGCCCTCGCTGGGCTCGATCCACACGCCGCTGACACGGTCGGAGATCCCGAGCCGGGTCTGGATCGGATACAGCGGTAACGACCAAGCCTTCGACGACAGCAACGCTTGCGCCTCCGAGTACGCGGTCACCTGCTTCGCGGGGTCGGTCGTCGCCGTGCCCTCGATGAGCAGCCGGTCAAGCTCCTCGTCGTAGGCGAACGCGGAGTTCTGCCCGTTGTCGATGTCGTAGGTCGCCTTCGAGTACTTGATGTACATCACGTGCGGGGTCGGGCTGTTCCAGTAGTTCCCGAGCAGGTCGTACGCCTTCGGGTTCCCCCACACCGCGTTCATTGAGGACGAGTCGAGCGCCTGCAGCACAACCTTGATGCCGACCCGCTTCTCCATCGCCTGGATGTCCTGCAGGATCGTGACGTCCGCCGGCGGCGTCTCGGCGGAGTCTGCGTTATACGGCAACCGCACCGTGAGCGTCTTACCGTCCTTCGTCCGGTACCCGTCGGCGTCCCGACCGGTCCAGCCTGCCTCGTCGAGCAGTTGCTTCGCCGCTGCCGGGTCGTAGGGAAACGGTTCGTGGTAGGCGGCATCGTAGTGCGGGGTACCCGATGAGACGTTGTTGCCCTCGTACGGGAACACACCGTTGTAAGCGCTCTCCACCGCTTCCTTCGCATCCGATGCGTGCACGAACGCCTTCCGAACTCGGACGTCGCTGAACACTGGGCTCAGCGTGTTGATGTCGAGGCTGAACGGTGAACCCGAATGCACGAACGACTGCAGGTTGATCGACGGATCCGATTTGGCCAGGCCTTCGCTCTCCGGCGGCACATTGAAGATCACGTCCGCCTCGCCGGAGCTCAGCGCGCCGTACCGGGTCGTGTTGTCCTTGAGGAACTTCCAGGTGATGCCGTCCAGGTACGCCGGCCCCTGGTGCTTTGCATCGTCCGGAGCGCTGTTGTAGGCGTCGTTTCGGACGAGCTCGACCTCCCGCTCGTGATTCCACCGCACGACCTTGAACGGGCCTGTCCCGACCGGGGACTCGCAGTTCGCGGCGAGCCCACGCGCCATGGCCTTCGGGGACTCCATCCCGAAGAACGCCTGGGACAGCGCCGCGAGCAGCGGCGAGTACGGCCGCTTGAGCGACACCCGTACGACGTGGTCGCTGATCGCGGTGGCCTTGTCGAAGTACCCGGTCAGGTAGAGCAGGTCCGTCGACGACTGTGTCGCCGGGTCGAGGATCTGCGTGAAGTTGTCCACCACCGCCTGCGCGTCGAAGGGGGTGCCGTCGGTGAACTTCACGCCCTGCTTCAGGGTGAAGTCGTACTGCGTGCCGTCGTCCGAGATCGTCCACGACGTCGCCAGCCACGGCTTGACACTGCCGTCCTTCTGCAACGACACCAGCGAGTCCAGGTACTGCCGGGCGATGTAGGTCTGCGGCATGTCGCCGGAGTTGTGGGGGTCGAGGCACGTCGGCTCACGGTCTGTCGCGTAGACCAGGGTGCCGCCGCGGACCGGTCCGGAGTCCTGCGTCGAGGCGGCTGAGCCACCGCTGCAGCCGGCGAGCAGCGCGACGGCGGTGGCGGTCGCGAGGACCGTCACGGCGGTGCGCAGAGCGTGAGGGCGGGTCATGGGCAGCGACCCTAGAACGGGTGGACCACCCCACACCACGGGCCGCGCAACGTGCTGCAACGAAGCGTCTCGCGACGTCACGGACACGTGGCAGCTGATTGCTCGTCCGTACGGTCGGACCATGCCGAAGCGACTCCTGCTGAACGTGTTCGAGATGAACTGCGTCGGACACATCACCCACGGCCTGTGGCGGCTCCCCGGCAACAACCGCCACCGCTACACGGACATCCGGTACTGGACCGAACTCGCCCGCACTGCCGAGGCCGGCCAGTTCGACGCCGTGTTCATCGCCGACGTCCTCGGTGCCTACGACGTGTACCAGGGCTCCGCTGGCCCGGCGCTGCGTGAAGGGCTGCAGATCCCGAACAACGACCCGATGCTCGTCGTCCCGGCGATGGCAGCGGTGACCGAGCACCTCGGCTTCGGCATCACGTTCTCCACCAGCTACGAACCGCCCTTCGCCTTCGCCCGCCGCATGTCGACGCTCGACCACCTAACGAACGGCCGGGTCGGCTGGAACGTCGTCACCAGTTACCTGCCGAACGCCGCACGCAACTTCGGGCTCGCCGACGAGATCCCCCACGACACCCGCTACGAGATCGCCGACGAGTACCTCGACGTGCTGTACCAGCTGTGGGAGGGCTCATGGGAGGACGACGCAGTCGTCCGCGACGCCGAACGCGGCCTCTACACGGACCCGGAGAAGGTGCACCCCATCGACCACGTCGGTGAGCACTTCCGCGTCGCCGGACCCCACCTGTCGGAGCCGTCGCCGCAGCGCACACCGACCCTGTTCCTCGCGACCGGATCACCCGCCGGAATCGCCCGGGCCGGGACCCACGCCGAGGTCGTGTTCACCGGCGGCCACGGGGTGCAGCGCACGGCGGAGGCCGTCCGCGACGCCGCCGAGGCCGCGGGTCGGGACCGCGGCGACGTCAAGTTCGTCACCCAAGCCGCCGTCATCACCGCGCCGACCCAGCGGGAAGTTGACGACAAGGTCTCCCAGTACCGGGCGTTCCAGAGCGAAGAAGGTCCGCTCATCCACGGCAGCGTCCCCTTCGACGCGCTCCGACACCCGAGGAACCGCACCGTCCGGGACGCGCTCGATGCCGAGGGGCTCGACGGTGGGGAGCGACTCGTCGGCCGGGTCGCACTCGACGCCACCGTCGGCGAACTGCTCGACCGGGTCAACGAGGCCTGGCACGGCGCGTTCTGGGCCGCCGGCGTCCCCGAGGCCGTCACCGAGCAAATCGAGGGCTGGCTCGACGACGACGGTCTCGACGGCATCAACCTACGCCAGTACCACTCGTTCGACACGGTGCGTGACTTCGGCACGCTCGTCACACCCCTGCTGCAGGAACGCGGTCGGCTCCCCGAGCGGTACACCGCGGGCGAGACGCTCCGGCAGCGGGTCAGCGGCGGCGGGTCGTCCCGGTTGCCGGCGAGCCACCCGGCAGCACGACACCGTGCTCCACGACAGTTCGATGAATGCTCTTCTCCAAGCGCAACTCGAGCGCACTGCCACTGATCACCTGACGCAGCAGTGGCGGAGGTCTAACGCTAGAGTCGAGCAGCGCTGAGTATCGTCTTCACACTCAGTATGAGCGAATTTCCGGGCGTCTCGTCAAGTGGAGCGGCCTAGTGCTCCGGAAAGCTGTTGAGGCGCGTCAGCTGCACGTCAAGCGCCGCTCGCCGCTGGCTCACAAACAGGTTCTCCAGCTCTGCCAGGCCGCGGACGACGCATAGCGGGCCGTACGGTGAAAGGGAATTCGGCCCACTCGGTGTGCGTCACCGGTCGATACCAGACCGACGGCGCAGGTCGTCGGCGCAAGCGTGGCCGCGACGACGAGGGCGACGACGACCCAGGTGTCGAGGTTACCGGCTGCGACGAGCGGACCGGTCGTGAAGGAGTCCTCGATCGCGACGGCGTCGACGCCCAAGCGGTCCTACTCGACGAGGATCCCGCGCCAGGGCGCGAGTGACGACAGCTGGCGCACGGCGGGATCGGCCTCGCGCCAGACGGCCGGTTGCCACCCCTCACCCTGCAGTGCAGTGACGAGGACGGAACGGTCGCTCACCCCTGCCCCTGTTGCCCGTGCTCGTGGTGGACGGAGTGGTTGGCAGGGGTCGCATCCGCGCCGAATTTGAACCCGAGACGCCCGTGCGCGAAGCCGCCGCCGGCTCTGATCGCGGTCGCGACCCAAGAGGCCTCAGCGAGCTCCACCTCGGTGGCACCAGCGGTGACGGCGCGCTGGCTGTGCCCGTCGATGCAGTAGACACACTGGGTCGTGATGCCCACCGCGAGTGCGATGAGTTCCCGGTACTTCAAGGGGATTGCTCGGTCCTCGGGCTGGAACACGGCGCTGTCGAATCGGACGAACGCCTCGAGGATGTCCGGTGTCTGCTGCTTGTAGACCTTCGTGAAGGTCTTGTCCTGCTCACGATCCAGGTAGTCCGTCATGCGAGCAACGCTAGGCCCTCTCCTGGTATCGGTGGCGGGTTTTGCGAACCGTGACCCGAACCGGCTCGGAAAAGAAGTAGGCGGAGTCCGATCAGCGAACGGGCGCAGACGCTTTGACAAAGCCGCTGATGGACCCGACGGAGGGCGCAGACCCGGACCCCGTTTCTACGGTATGTCTGGCGATGGGGCAGCCTCGCCAGACTTCCCATGCCTACGCATTGGACCGCAGTAACGGGCAGGAGGAAAAAGTTCCGGGACGAGCAACACGGCGTGCGAGCATATGGCCATGGAGAACGACGGCGATGGCATCTCGGCGATTCACGGTCCGGCGTGGGAGCGCACCGCGCTGCTCGTGGTTCCCCCGAATCATCTGGATGAAGTACACGATGCTGTCGACGACTTCTGGCAGCTGAACAGCGACCTCGGGAAGAACGAACGCTTCCGATTCGAAACGGCACTGCTCGAGCTCGCCGGGAACATCATCGAACACACCGAAGGACACGAACGACTTCAGTGCGAACTGACACTCAGACGCACGAAGACCACGCTGGAGGCCGAACTTAGCGACAGCGGCACCGAAGTTGCACTGCCGTTTCGCACGATGATGCCGCAGCCGGAGGACATGGCGGAGTCTGGGCGAGGGATCGCGATGATCGAACTGCTCATGGACGATTTTTCCTACGAGCGGGATCATGATCAGAACCGCTGGCGCCTGGTCATGCAGCTCCCACAGTCACTGCAACGCAGTCACTAATCCCGGCGACAGCGACGGCAATCCACCACATGCAGACGACGCAAGAATCGTCTTCCCGCTACCTAGCTGCGTCGACGACAGTTACCCCCTACGCTGAGTCGTCGGATCTGTTCAGCGCTCGTCAGAGACTTCTGCTGCACGGTAGGTGACGGCGAGGATGGTGACGTCGTCCGTATGGTCGGACGCCTCCGCGAGGGCTGCGACCGCGTCGACGGTAGCGGCGGCGGTGGCGTGCTCGTCAAGGAATGCAGCGAAGCGGTCGAAGGTGTCAGCGTCCGTGCCGAAGAGATCAAGGACGCCGTCGCTGAACGTGACGATTGCGTCGCCGTCAGCGAGCGTCGTGGTGACGCTTGCCCAAGAAGATCCGATCCCGAGTGGGAGATCAGCGGAGCGGAGCGCTTCGCGTGTCCCGTCGGCGCGGCGAAGGATCGTGAGGCCGTGTCCAGCATCGGCCCATTGCGCGGTGCCATCTCGGTCAACGCGGAGATGGAAGCAGGTAGTGAACTGTCCGCTGAGTATGTCGCCACCCCCCGTCGCGATCCCGGCAGCTGCGCGGCGGAGCCCATGTGCGGCATCGGCGTCATCGACGGTGCTCCGGATCACCGACCGCACCGCGGCGGCAATCATGCCCGCAGCGACACCTTTCCCCATGACGTCACCCAGCGTGAACGCGGCCCCGGTTTTGGTCGGGAACCAGTCATAGAAGTCTCCCCCGACGCGCTTGGCTGGAAGGCACACTCCCACCGCGTCAAGTTGCGTGGGCAGCACAGTGGTGTCGTTCGGCAGCAGTGCTTGTTGCATGAGCGCGGCCTGTACGATCTCCGCCTCCATCACACGACGCTGTCGCTTAGCGACGTCAAGTCGGAGTGTGGCTCGTCGGGCGAGCTCGTTGGTCACCGTCGCGACGGCCGCGTACACCAGGAGCGCCACAACCAATCGAACAGCTTCGCTCCCCGGCACCACGCCCGGCGCGATCACGTAGGGCAGGAGCAATGTGACACACGTGCCGACTAGCGGGAAGGCGATGTGCCGGCGGCCCGGGTTCGCGGCGATCCAGATGACCGGGAGCACGACGATCGCCAGGAACACCGACCGGCTCTCCCCGGTGCCGTACCGCAGCAATCCGACGGCGACAAAGTCGACTGCGGGGAGTAGCAGTTCCACCCGTAACAGCAACGGCCATCGCGGGATCAGCGCTGCGATCAGGAGCGCCAAGAGCGCGCACCCCACGCCCCACCACATGGTGGTGGCATCGGTCACGGGAAGCCATGGTGTGACCGTGCTGGCGATCGCAGCGCCCAGGACAAGCCCGGCCACAACAGCCTGTTTCAGCAGCGGCGCGACGACGGGTTGACCGATGGGGAGGGTGACCGGGCCGGTGCTCGCATCATCTCCGATTCGCACCGCCCAGCGCCCCGGCGGCGACGGCGGCGCGGTCACGGCCGAGGCCGGTCTTGACACAGATCTGGTTCCACCGATGTATTCAACATGACGCTGCTGCGCGGAGCAGCCCCGTGTTCGAGGAGACGTCACCCAGCACGCCCCTGTCGCTCCGTCACGGATGCGCCGACGCTACTGCAAGGGACTCGTCCCACGCCGATGCTTGCGCTAGTCGCCGCGGGAGTAGCTGCTCGCCGTCGCTACCGGCGGTTTCGACAAGGCCGCGGCCTCCGTTGCTGCATAGCTGTCTTCGGACGCAATCCGTCCTGAGAAGGCTTCCGAATTAGTCCGGTCGTTGTGGACCGGATGCAGGTGCGTCCGTGTCGTCGACCCGAACTACGGCGCGGACGCACCTCCCAGTGGACCAAGCTGCAGGACCGCTCGCTCCGAATGCTGGATGTAACGGGATCAGGGCCGGAGCTCGTCCGGATTTGTTCGGGTCAGACCTGAACGGGCTCCCCCTTGATGTCGGTTATGCCTACCTGGGCTGGTGTGTTTCCGCGTAGGTGGCGATCTCGTCGCTCATGTCAGCGGCGGCCGTGTGGCTCAAGGCTGCGACGTGATGCTTGATCGCGAGCAGCAACCACATGGCTCGACTGTCCGGGTCGGTCGTTTTGGCAGCGGCCGTTCGGCACTCGTGCTCTTTCGAGCTGGCATCGTCTGCGCTGAGCCGGAACATCACAGCGTTGTCCCGTTCCGCCTGTGAGACGTTCTTCCAGTCCACGTCGGCTCCTTCCGGCCTCTGCGCGTCAACGAAGGCGCAATCCTATGATGCGTGCCCCGGCCTACCCTCCCGCAGGAGCAACGGGTGCGGTTGTCCACTTCAAGAACGGCAGAACGGTCACAGAGGAGGCACCGGCTACCGTCGGCGGTTCGAGAGAAACGTTGGAAGTGAGAGCACAATGAAGAACCTCGTGTACGGCTCCTCGCCGATCCTGGTTGCGGACGACGTTGCTGAAGCCGTGGTGCAGTATGCATCTGCGCTTGTCAACGCTCTTGTCAGCGATGTGGTGCCGATCCCCACGGTGGACACGGCCGGTGTGCCGACCGAGACGCGAGTCCTCCTCGCCCCAGGGATCCCACTACTTGCGGAAGACGCTCCGGACGACGTGCTCGAGCGCCCCTATCCGGCGTTCGTTGAAGACTTACAACTTCGTACCCTCGAAGTAGTCGCGTCTGCTCAACGAAACGGAACCAGGGACTAGCTAACGGCTGCTGTCACGAGTGGTGGTTCGGGCAGGACCGCCGTTGTCAACGGGTATCAAGTGTCGGGGGGCGCGTACGGTAGCTGCGACTCCTTGGCGGTCTGCTCATCGAGCGTGACTGTGGCAAGGGGTCCGGAAGAAATCCAGTGAGCACCGAGAGGACCAGCGACGACGCCGTCGTGCGCCTCGCGAAGCGGAGCATCGACGAGAACCCCTGCCGCTCGATCGATGCGGCGACACTCGCAATTCTTGTGGGCCTGACAATCGGCGAGCTCCGCAGGATCCTCCTCGACAGGCAAGGCATGACGCCAGCCCGCTTCGTGCTGCACCACAGACTCGACCGTGTTCGGGAGGCGCTGCTGGCAGGCCAGGAGATCGCGGTGGCAGCGAACGCTTGGGGCTTCGTGCATCGTGGGCGGTTCGGAGAGGCATACCTGAAGCAGCACTTGCAGTTACCCGAAGAGACAGTCGCTAGCGCGCGGAAGAATCATCTGCCTGAGTAGCAAGCTCGCAGCAACCTAGGTCTTCACAGGCGACCATGTTGGCGCTATCCTCTCCGCAAGTCCGGTTTGAGCAAGCTCCTGGGCTAGGGTTCAGCGCCCGATGATCCCCGGGGAAGGTACCGGCTACGAGACGTCGGTACCCCCTCGGGGCATCAATCCTGTCAGTCGTGACGATCACAAACGTTTTCTGCCCGAGCGCAAGTGGGCTCCCTAGGAGCATCAAGACGTTGTCCTCTTCTAGTCGTATCCCCGGCCGTCTCCGGTGTCGACCTCGACAAGGCGTTGCCGCGCATCGATGCGGCGGGCAGATGCGATCTGCAGGCGGTCGTCGGGGTGCAGCAGCGACTCATAGGCGTGGACCGGCGCACTCCGTGCTCCTGCCGCGTACTCGTGCAGGCGGATCCGCTCCACGAAGCGGGGCTGCGTGGTCACTATCACGACCACCGGAGCCGCACGTCGAGAGGGTGCAGCCAACCGGTTCGCAGCCATCACGCCGGCGTATCCGCCACCCAGCACCACGACCTGCTTCGACATCTTCGATCTCCTCACTTCAGACGGTTTCAGGCATAGGACACCGCTCGCTCCCGAGTTGTGACACCTCACGCCCGATCAGTCCGATCGCTGGAAAGGGGCAGGCGTCGAGTTGGACCCTGCTGCACTCGCTCAGGACAGCGGCTGGCCTTCTCGGTGGTGACTCCGGGACGGCTGATACGGCGCTGCAGGAGCCTGGTGCGGAGACGCTGCAGGAACGGCATGAGGCCGTAGATGACGATCGGAACGGCGAGGGTGGCGGCACAAAAGAGTGCAGGACGACGGGGTGTTCACGAGGAATCTGGCGCAGCGCGCGCCCGCGTCTTGCTCGTCGACGAGCCGATTGCCGGTGTCGACGCCCGGTCTGCAACGCTCGTGACCGCGGCACTCACGGTCGAGGCCGCCGCGGGTGTCGTCGTCGTGCACGCCGCGTATGACCCTGCGGGGATCGCCGCCGCCGACCGGGTGTCGACGCTGGGCTCGCAGGTCCTCGGCCTCGGGTTTCCCGGGGCGACGGGCGTGAGGATTTCCTGACGGTGATCTCGCTCGAGAGCAGGGTCCCCGGCCGAGCATCGAGCGCCCGTCAGGCGCCGCTGCGTCCGCGGCGGCGTCGAGTCAGCGCGAGGACGCCGACGCCGGCGGTCACGAACGCGAGTGCGGCTTCGATCGCCGTAGTGACGTCGGTGCCCGTGGTTGCCAGTTCACCGACCGACGAAGCCGCCGGAGCCGCCGGAGCGGCTGCATCGACGATCACGGGCGTGGTCGTCGGGGCAGCGGACGGGCTGATCGGCGTCGGGGTGACCGTCGCGGCGCGCACTATCAGCGGCGTGGTGGTCGCGCCGCCCGCGGTTCCGTCGACCAGCGTCAGGGCGGCGACGACGGTGTGGTCGCCGATCGTGGTGCCGGCCGGGACCGTGCCGGTCAGCCGGACGGTGCCATCGGACGAGACGGTCGCCGTGTCGATCGATGTCGGCGCGGCGTCGAGTCCCACCGACACGGTCGCCCCGGCGGGAAGGGCCTCGTCCTCGACAACGAGAGTGTCGCCTGCAGCGAGCGGGCGGCCGGCGGTCAGTGGGCGGCCACCGGCGGTCACGATCGGCGTGAAGACGAACGGGGTAGCGCTGACGGCCTGGGTGGGGGTGCCGGTCCCGGCGCTGGTGACCGCAGCGACCCGGAAGGCGGTGGGCGTGCCGTTCCGAAGGCCGGCGATCGTGGCTGTCGTCGTACTCGTGGTCGTGACGGTCCGCCAGCTCCTGTCGACGCGCTGCTGCACGGCGTAGCCGGTCACTGCCGAACCGCCGGCGTCCGTGGGAGCGGCCCAACGCAATGCGACCTCAGCGTCACCCGCGACGGCGGTGAGGTCGCGTGGCGCGGACGGCGCGGACGCGGCGTAGTAGCTGTACGCGCCCCTCGCGGTGTCGGTCCCCCGCAGGGTCGTCACGGTGACGTCGGCGGTACCGGCGACCCCGGCGGGAACCGTGGCGGTCACCTCGCCGTCCGACACGACCCGCACATCCGTTGCAGGGTGACCGCCGATGGTCACGGCGGTCGTCCCCGAGAGGTCGGAACCGGTGATGGTGATGGTGGATCCGCCGCCGATGTCGCCGCGGGCCGGGGTCACCGAGCGCACGGTCGGGGCGGCCTCGAACTCGGCGGTGTACATCAGGTCCAGCGCAGGAGCCGCATCCCAGGGCGTCCTCGTCACCTGGTCGAAGGATCGAGCGTTGAGGAAGACGACCTGTCCGGGCATGACGTCGCCCGTGGTGGGCCAGGCGCTGGAGTCGGGGCTGTCGGGTTGAACGTCCCGCAGCAGGGTCGCGAACAGCACGTACTCGGAACCCGGCACGAGTTCGGTGCCGCCGGTCCGGAACGAGACGACGTGTGCGGTCGAGTCACCGACCAGTGTCAGCGGGTCGCTCTCGAACAGCGCCGGCCCTGTGGCCTTCCGTCCGTCCCAGGCGTAGACCTCGCCTCGGACGACCATCGGGCCGCTTGACTCGATCTGGAAGGAGAACGCGTTCAGCGCGGTCGACCGCGCCGGGGCGGTGACGGTCTGCCCGTAGACCGAGGTGAAGTACGGGCCGAACGGACTGAACGAGCTCGTCGGCGGTCCCGGGTTGCTCACCGTGGAGGCGTTCGCGGCCGCGGCCGGTCCGAACACGGTCAACGCGATCGCCGTCAGCGCGGCGGCGATCACCAAGGGCTTCTGCATGTGCGGGCGTACCTCTCGTCACGGCGACGGATCGGATCCCGTACCGAGGAGCACAGTACGGGCGCACCGTCCCGCTCAAGGCGCCACCACACGTTCCGCCCCCAGCACGGGGGTCGCCGCCTGTCCGGATCCCGCACGAGCGCGCTGGGCAGTGTGGTCGAGAGCGGCCAAGCGGCTGCCAGGGCCGCATACCGTTGGACCTCGATTCGGGGGCGGCATGACCACCACAACCACAACCACAACGTATGTGGCAGCGCACGTCGCGAGCATCGTCGAGCGGTACCGGTCAACGGATGCGACGCTCCGCCGCCGCCAGCAGTCGGTGGCTTGGACGGCCCGGTGTCCGCGTTCACCGACCCCATCGCGACAGGGTACTCATCGCATTCCCGATCAATAAATCCGCCGGCATCACCGAAACGGCGTTCCTCATCACCCGGCTGCCAGCATCCGCCTTAACCCGATGCTTCGGTGGTCGCAGGTCCTCGGTGTCGCGTTGATCACCGGAATCAGTTTCACCATAACCCTGCTCGTCGGGGGACACAGGTGGATCCCCCGTTTCGACCGCGTTTTACTCGGTGGGGCCGGTGTACTCGCTGCTCCAGCCGTTGCGCATGCGCGCGACGGCGCGGTCCCACGTGCCGAGGAGGTCCGGTTCGTCCGTCAGTAGGTATTGCAGCTGGAGACCGTCGTACAGCGCGGTGAGCTGTTTCGCCGCGTGCCGGGGAGCCATCGACCGGGGTTCGCGTCCGGCGATCATGTCCCGGCCCAGGAACTGCGCGACGTCTTGCATGAGGTGCGCGTACTGCTCCCGGTACCAGTCGTCCTCCGTGCCACGGGCGTTGCATGCCACGCTCATCAGGTACACACGCGCTCGCATCATCGCCGGGTCGAGCTGACTGAGGCGTAGCAGGTGCCGCAGGTACGCTACGGCGCCCCTCGTCTCGGCGATCACGCGTGATTGACGGCGAGCAGCTCCGATCCAGTGCGAGGCGGCTGCGACGACGAGTGACTCCCAGGTGGGGAAGAGCTGCTTCACCCTCCACACCTCCACGTTCGCAGCGCGTGCCACGGAGAAGTAGTCGAGGTTGACGAAGCCGTCCCGTCGGGCTGTCTGGACGGCACCGACGACGACGCGGCTCCGTTCCGCCTGGTCCCCCGCCTCCGCGGCCAAGCCGGTGTCGTTCACGAACGTCCCCCGGTGGCGGTCGGCAACACACCCGGCCTGGCCGGAACCGTCGTGTGCCAGTCGAACGGGTCATCGTATGCGGCGGACCCGCGGTGCTCGGACCAGCCTGCGCGGACAGCGGTCACTGCACGGTCGAACGCATCGGCGATGTCCAGTCCTGGTTCGAGGAGCGCCTGGAGACGCAGGCCGTCGTACAACGCAAGGAGTTGCCGGGCACCCTCGTCAGGATCCAGCGCCGCGGGCTCGCGCCCGCAGCGGATGTCATCCTGAAGAGCCGTGCGCACAGTGTGCTTGAAGCCCGAGTACATCAGCCGGAACTGTTCCCCGGCGGGCTGCGTCAGGCTGGTGCTCGAACTGAGAGTGCTCGCTACGAGCCGCATCAAATCCGGGTGCTCCGCCTGTGCGCGGACAAGAGCGCGAAGGTAGGCGACCACACCGAGTTCCGCGGCGATCGGCCACAACGGCGCGGACAACGCTCCCGCCCACCGCTGGATCGTCGCACCCGTCAGGTCCGCCCTGGTCGGGAACAGTGCAAGGAGGTCGTCCACACTGATGCTGGCGACATCGGCGACGAGTTCGACCGAGCAGTCCTCGACGCCGGTCTCGTGCAGCGCCTCGATCGTGGCGTTCAGAATGCGGACCCGCGGCGTCGTGCCGTCGGTGTGGTGCTGAGCGGACAACGGCGCTCGTGGGTGGGCACGGAACCATGCCAGCAGTGCACGCCCGTGGCGGGCGGAAAGCTCCGGGTCGGTGTCGTGCGGTGTGGTGACCGCGGCGGCGACGTCCCCCGCGCTGTGCAGCAACGGGTCTTCCTGCTGGTGTGCCGCAGCCCAGTCGGGGAACAGCCGGTGCTGGACGGTCTCCCTGCACAACTCCCGCGCGACGCCGTACCGAGGCTCCGCGCAGACCTGCCGGAACCTGTCCGCCACAGCGACCTCGTCGCCCTCGATGACCGCGACACAACGACCGTCGTGGCGGACGAGGACACCCGTGACGCCAGCCGAAGCGTTCGCGCGTCCCAGAGCAGCCAGGAGGACCGCGAACCGCCCGTCCGTCAACGGCGGGGGCGGCACTATCTCGAACGCAATTACTTGCACAGTGGCTCCCCTGATCGGACGTTGAACGAGAAGCCCACACCGTGACACCTCCCGGCCCTCGACGCCAATCGCGAACGGGGGGTTGACCCACGCCTGGCCGAGCGTTCCTGCTTACGTCGCAGAGGGCGATCGCGCCGATAGCGGTCTCTTATGTCAACGGCACCGAAGGTTTACTCTCAGCGGAACACACCGCCAACGCTCAGACAAGGGTTCCCCATCCTTACTGACGCCGCCTTCGAACCCGGTAAATATCTTGCTTCAAAGCCGCGGAGGTTGCCTCCCAGTTCCAGTCCGGGCTATTGGGGATATATGCCCACTGCCCATCCAGGTAAGACAACAGCTTTTCCGCACGCTCCAGACGCTGCTCTAAGTCATACGCTTCGCGCACGTCTTGGCGCACGTCGTCATCAAGGATGGGAAGATCAACAGAGATCGCGTCCAGGTAGGTGAACTTTTCTATGAGAATCTTGTAACAGTACGCCCCGACGGTTGTGATTCGAAAAACCTCCTCATGCGCCGCCTTCCCATATTTGCGCGTCGAATCGACAAGCCTAAACCGGAGGGCGTACTCAAGACACTCCGCAACTTCCGCTGGCTCGAACCCGAGTGCCTGAAGGTATCGGTAAATCTCGTTGGCAGAGACATAACCGTGATCATTCTCGACATCTCCGGCTTTTTGAATATGCGCAAGACAAAGCGGCAGAACGAAATGCTCCTTTGCATCACGACGGGTGAGCCGGAACAAGTTCGGGACCGGCGAAGAGTCTGGGTCGTAGTACCGATTATCGCCGAACATGATGGAACGCAGAAACTCATGGTCCGGGATTGTGTAGCGACCAAACCGTTTTTGTACATCTACAATCTTCTGGGTATTGATGTGGCCGCTTCCGATAAAATCGGTGACGAATTGCAATGCCATGCGCATGTTGCCACCGGCAAGATTATCTATCAGGCGGATGAACGGGTCATTCGCGCGAAGATTGTCAGAAAGCATCTCAAGGAAGAGCTCGAGTGTCTCGCTATCCACCTGGATTCCAGTGGGGAAAGCATCCAACCGACCCGAATCACTCAGTTGCTTTAGGGCAAACTCGATCCGAAGACGTAGCATCACGTCTGTCCGGGGTGGCGAAATCGTGAACACACGGGGATGGTAGCCGGATATTGCCCCTTCCCGTTCCGAAGTATAAAATGTTTCTGGACGCAGAGCTACAAAGACCGTGGCCGGCCAAGTCCGCGCCAGCTCATTCGAGATCAAGAAGACTTCATTTTGGTCAGAGCTGCTGCGCTGGTCTACATTGTCCAGGAAGATCACCACCTGCCGCCTCCAGGATGACCTCATCCACTCAAAGGCACGCCGAAGATAATTTGATCGGTCAGCCATCTCGCCTTGCAAGAACTTGATGCGGGCTGTCTGATAGGCGACAGGATCGATGCTCTTCAGAGACCCCTCAGGGGACTCATCAAATAGACGAAGTTCGTTCTTCAGAGCATTCTCGGCAAACTTGAGACCCAAAATATTCGTCTCATATTTGGTGCGCAGTTGGTCAACACAAGCGTCGAGAACATGCTCGGACAGCGATTTTAGGGTTGACGATGCTCCGAAGTCTACGTAGAGGCTAATGCTTTCACCCAACACTTCCTTCGCGTCGACGTGAATCAGCCTCTCGATGAACGTGCTTTTTCCTGCTCCGACGTCACCCAATAGAATAACTGGCCGGTTGGACAGTGCCGCCTGCATCACGTCCGCTGTAAACCCCGGCGACACACCTTTTCGATTGCTTGCCTCCTGAACAGAGGCTCCACCGACCTCCGAGAGCAACTCATAACGGGTAGCAAGGATTTGCTTGCTCACTTCAGCGTATTGAGATAGAGCACCGCTCGAGGCATAGCATTCCCGCAGAAATTCCTCTTGCAATGTCTCCAAATCTTCGAGGTCTCCAAGAAAAAGGTCACTCAGGATTTGAAGCCCCGTCTGCAGGTCATTTCGCCGCTGGCTGCCGGGGTAGTCATGGAGCCTCAGAGCGAGGGGGTCAGGCGGGAATGGGACAGAGGACTGTAAAGTCTGGTGAAGGACCCTGTTCGCGACTCCATCCGGAGATAGATTATTCCACAGGACGAGCAGATCATTTAGCAAGGCGTCGGCGCTGGCAAAAACTAAACCCCTGCCCTTAAGAGGCGCAAGACCATCAGTGCGGGACGCAAAGAATACGATCAGTTGGTGACCGTTGAAGGCACACGCTATCGGCACCCCGCGCTCCTGTGCGTAACGCGATGCCTGCTCTAGGGCTTTTTGTACATTCTTCCCGGCGGCAGACCCGGACACAAGTGCAGGAATTGATACGACACTAGAGCTAGTGCTGTGCGGAAGTTCGAATTCCACTCCCACGCGCTTCGCTTCAAGAACAAATTGAGCGCCAGCACTTCCAACGCAGTAGTCCATGTACCCGCTTTCAGTGTGCAGCTCATTCTGCACCGCAGACGCGGGCCACTGGAGCACTTCTGTGATGAGGGTGTTAATCACGCGGAACCGCGTGTCCGCCTCATTCACGTCCTCTGAACGCGCCCGCTCGATTACCGGCACCAGCTCGCCCATGGCGAGATACGCCTGGTCAAAGTTCTCCATATTGAGGAAGCTACATGATCGAGAACGAGGCTGCCTCATGACGCGGAACCTGCGTCGCACGCGGCTTCTGGAGTTGATTCCAGTCACGTTGCCGACCGGTGTGCCCGTCGCCACACCTCGTGGGGAGAAGGGTCCCGTAGCTCTGGAATGTCGGAACGGTGCTCTGCGACAGATGCGTGCGAGGGTCTAGACCTGGTGCGCCGGTCCGGGGACCGCCGCCCACGGTCGGGCGCAGGCGAATCCGCTGGCGACGCGCTAGCTGTCGATATCTGGTGCTAGTTCCTGCTTGGACTCGCTAGCTGCTTGTTCAAGGTCGGTATCAAGCGCTCGGGCATCGCCCCAGACCGCTGCAATTCGAGCGAGGGTTGCGTCGACCGCCGCATCCGTCGCTTCGAGCTCGGAATACGTCTCCTGCAACGACAGTCCGTCGAACCGTGACGGCTGCCGCGCGACCGCACCAACCACCTCCGGGATGGCGCCACCCGCTGACGTCGCGCGCCGCGTAGGGATGATGCTCGTCATTGACCGGCCCGAGAGGCTCACCCCGGTGCGCGCCCATCCATGGACGTCTAACGGCAACAGCAGCTGCTCCGCCCGGCGCCAATCCCCCGCTACTGGCTGCTCGCAGTCGTGCCGGTCGAGGTTTCCTTT
>NZ_CAJCKD010000045.1:0-26255 GCF_903970855.1 Curtobacterium sp. ME12 | reverse complement strand
GTTGCCGAGGATGCTCACCGTGCGGGCGGCGAGCAGCCAGCGGAACGGCGCGTGGCCGAGGACGCCCGTGGTCGACGCGCTCACGGTCGCCGCATCGGGAACATCGAGACGGTCATCGACACCGGAACGGTGCCCGGGGTGCGGGGGCGCTGCGCTGCGGCGTGGAGCAGGGCGGAGGCCTGGCCGACGTGGTGCACCACGCGTCGCCACGTCTCGGGGGCCACCCACAGTTCGGCGTCGGTGGAGACGCCGGGCCCCGTCGTCCGCTGTCGCACCCGCCGCCGGAGTTCCTCGACCTGGGCCTCGACGTAGACGAGCTGGTCCTCGATCGAGACGTCGTCAGCGTCATCGGCAGATCGGGCGTCAGGGCCGAATGCCTGCGACGACGACTCGTGCCGGTACCGCTTCGCCTCGCCGCCACGGAGCCGGACGACCTCGACGACGGCGACCAGTCCGGCCCGTTCGAGGACGCGCAGGTGGTAGCTCGCGGCGGCCTGCGAGAGCCCGAGCTCCCGCGCGGCCTCGGCGGCGCTCATCGCGGAACTCGTCACCAGCGACAGCAGGCGGAGCCGGATCGGGTGGGCGGTCGCCCGGAGGGACTGGAGGCTGGACATGCGCCTATCGTTGCCCCCGTACCCGGCACCGTCAAATGGCTCTTTGGGGGTTGTTCGGACCCGTCTGCGCGCCGGACTCTCGCGTCCAGCGACACCTCACGGGCCACCGCGCGCGTGAACTGTCGCCCAGCGCGAAACGGCGCGGAACAGCGTGACCCGCCCCCAGCCCCCGCCCGCGTCACCCTGTGGGAGCACACATCTCCCCCCAACGGCGGACGCGGCGCCGACGGCCCCTCCCGTAGCGTCGAGGCCGTGATCGAAGTCAGCCATCTCACCAAACAGTACGGTCCGAAGACCGCCGTGGACGACGTCTCCTTCGTCGTGCGTCCCGGCAGTGTGACCGGCTTCCTCGGGCCCAACGGCGCCGGGAAGTCCACCACGATGCGCATGATCATGGGGCTCGATCGGCCCACGTCGGGCAGCGCCACCGTGAACGGCCAGCCCTACACGAGCTTCCGCGACCCGCTCCGGCAGGTCGGCGCCCTGCTCGAGGCGAAGGCCGTGCACTCGGGCCGCAGCGCCTACAACCACCTGCTCTCCCTCGCGGCGACCCACGGCATCCCGAAGTCCCGCGTGCACGAGGTCATCGACATGACCGGCCTCGACTCCGTCGCGAAGAAGCGCGTCGGCGGTTTCTCGCTCGGCATGGGGCAGCGCCTGGGAATCGCTGCCGCACTGCTCGGCGACCCGAAGACGCTGATCCTCGACGAGCCGGTGAACGGCCTCGACCCGGACGGCGTGCTCTGGGTGCGGCAGCTCGCCCGCCGCATGGCCGCCGACGGTCGCACGGTGTTCCTCTCCAGCCACCTGATGAGCGAGATGGCGCAGACCGCCGACCGCGTGGTCGTGCTCGGCCGGGGCAAGGTCCTCGCCGACGCCCCGATCGCCGAGTTCGTCGCCGGTGGCGGCGCCGCTGCCGGCACCGATGCCGCCGTCAGCCGCGTCATCGTCCGCACGCCGGACCCGAACGGCCTGTTCACCGCGATCGGCCCGAACGCGGCGGTCACCCAGCGCGAGGACGGATCGTTCCTCGTCGTCGGGCCCGACGCCCCGACGGTCGGCAACATCGCCGCGCAGGCCGGCGTCCCCCTGCACGAACTCACCCCGACCGGCGCGAGCCTGGAAGAGGCCTACATGGCCCTCACCCGCGACGACGTCGAGTACCGATCGGAGGGCACCCGATGAGCGCCACCACCTCGCCCACCACGCCGTCGACTCGGATGAGCGGCTCGACCCGCCTGTCGTTCCCGCACCTGGTGCGGAGCGAGTGGATCAAGCTGCGCAGCATCCGGTCCACGTTCTGGTGCTACGCGATCCTGGTCGTGGTGACGATCGGCATGGCCGCGCTGGTCGGTGCGAACACGAACAGCGGCGGGCAGGACATGCCGACGGACATCGCCAACGGCACGTTCGTCAACGCGAACACCGTCGGCGTCCTGCTCTCGTCGCTCGTCGTCGGCGTGCTCGGCGTCCTCATCATCACCGGTGAGTACGGCACGGGCCAGGTCCGCTCGACCTTCACCGCCGAGCCCCGTCGCACCGGCGTGATCCTGGCGAAGGCCACCGTCCTCGCCGTCACGACGTTCGTGGTCAGTGCCGTCGCCACCTGGATCGGCGTCCTCATCTCGCTCCCGCTGCTCGCCGGCAACGGTGTCGAGCCGGAGATCGGTGACCCGTCGGTCTTCATGCCGATCCTCGGTTCGTCGGTCTTCCTGACCCTGCTGGCGCTCCTCGCCTACGGCATCGGTCTGCTCGTCCGCTCGAGCGCCGGCGGCATCGCGATCACGCTCGGCATCCTGTTGGTCCTGCCGGTCGTGCTGGGCCTGATGGCCGGGCTGATGAACGTCGAGTGGCCGACGAACATCGCGGCGTTCCTGCCCGACATGGCGGGCGGCCAGCTCTACGCCTACGCGTACGACGGCGCGAGCGAGGCCGACACCAGCGGAGTCGTGCTCAACGGATGGGGCGGTTTCGGCGTCCTCGCGGCCGAGGTCCTGGTCATCGGTGGCCTCGCCCTGACGCTCGCGCGCCGGCGCGACGTCTGACGCGACCACCCCACGGACGGGAGGCGCGGTGCCGGCCGGCACCGCGCCTCCCGTCGTTCCGCGGTGCGGGCACACCGCGTCACTAGGCTCACAGCGTGCGTTCCGTTCCCGCCCTGCTCCTGCCCGCGATCGCGGGTGTGCTCCTGCTGGCCGGCTGCGCCGGGCCGCCGCCCGTCGACGAGGCTGCGCTGCACGCATGGGAGAAGCGGCAGCGAGCGGTCGAGCCGGATGCCGAACTCGGCGTCCTGTTCGCCGCGGTGTCGCCCGGGGACGACGACAGCGACGACCCGGGCACGGGCGTCACCATCACGTTCCCGCACCCGGAGCCGGTCGACCACCTCGAGTTCTCGTGCTTCGGTGACGGGCACATGAGGGGCGCCTTCACCATCGGGTCGGCGGGCGCCGCACAGACCCAACCGACGGAGCCGATGTCCTGCCGGGACGGTGCACAGCGGATCGACCTTCCACCGGAGCTGCGTCGCCGAGCGGACAGCGTCTCCTTCAACGGGTTCGACAGCGACCGGGACAGCGCCTGGTACGTCCGGATCATCGCCACCGATCCCGACCAGGACTGACGCCCCGAGGGCTCAGGACCGCCGGACGTCGTAGCGGTGCAGGGTGACGCCGTTGTCGTACCGCTGCTGCTCGAGCAGGTCGAGCTGCACGAGCGGCCGGTGCCCCGAGAGCGGCGGATCGAACAGCGGTCGGCCGGCGCCGAGCACCGACGGGTGCGTGAAGAGCATGACCTCGTCGAGCAGTCCGGCGTCGAGCAGTTGGCTCGCGATGCTCGGTCCGCCCACGCCGATGTCGCCCTCCCCGTCGGCACGGATCGCGGCCAGCTCGGCGATCGCGTCGCCGTCACCACCGATGACCCGGGTGTCGTGGTCGGCGGTCGTCCGGGTGCTGGACACCAGGACCTTCGGCTGCGCGGTCCAGATCTCGCCGTACTCGCGCAGGTACTGCGGCATCGACTCGTCGTGCCGGGCGTCCGGCCAGAACGGGTCCATCATGTCTCGCACCACGCGGCCCTCGACGGAGAGGGTCATCGCGGCGGCCCGGGCGTTGAACTCGCGGTGCAGCGGCTCGTCGATCCGGATCCAGTCGGGTCCGTCCGGGCCGTCGTGCTCGCCGGGGGCCCGTTCGACGAAGCCGTCGACGGAGACGTTGATCCAGTAGACGAACCTCGCGGGCATGGCATGACTCCTTCGTCGAGCCGAGCGTACGCTCGCGCACGTCGCCCGTCGACACCCGCAGTCCCTCCAGCAGCACCTCCCTCAACGACGAGAGCAGGTCAGGCATGCGCCGATCGTCCACCGCACTCCTCGCCGTCGTGACGTTCCTCGGCGTCGCGACCACGGGCCTCCAGGCCGCACCGGCGGATGCGTCCGCGGTGCCGGGAGGGACCACCCGGGCGACCACCACGACCGTGGCGTCGAGTCCCGCCAGCCGGCACGGCCGCGTTGCACCCAGCCACCAGAACCCCGTCGCACTCAGCCTTCCGGACGGGCAGACGGCCGCGAGCTGCGCGGACCCGACGGTGATCCACGGAGCCGGACGCGACCGCAACTGGTACCTGTACTGCACCACCGACGCGCTCACCGCGACGGAGCAGAACCCGGACGGGTCCCTCGTGCAGCACGCGGTGCCCACCTACCGGTCGACCGACCTGACGCACTGGACGTACGTGAACGACGCGTTCCCGACGAAGCCGGCGTGGGTCGGCGACGCGAACGGGATCTGGGCGCCGGACGTCGTGTACCGCGCCGGAGACCGTGGCCGGGCCGGCACCTGGTACCTGTACTACGCGGCGTCGGACACCCCGTCGGCGACGGGACCGAGCGGCGGCGGCTCCGCGGTCGGGGTGGCGACGAGCTCGAGCCCGACGGGGCCGTGGAAGGACTCCGGCGGCCCGGTCGTGGCACCGCAGACCGCACCGAACGGCGACGGCGCGCGATGGGCGTTCGACCCCGAGGTCATCACGGACAAGGGGACGACCTACCTGTACTTCGGCAGCTACTTCGGCGGCGTGAACGTCCGACGACTCAGCGCCGACGGGCTGCGCTCCGACCCGTCGACCGAGCGGCAGATCGCGATCGACAACCGCTATGAGGGCGCGTACCTGATGCGGCACGGCGGCTGGTGGTACTTCATGGGCTCCGCGACGAACTGCTGCAACGGTGCCCTGACCGGCTACGGCGTCTTCGTCGCCCGGTCCCGCAGCCCCCTCGGACCGTTCACGGACCGCGACGGCGTGGCGATCACGAGCACCCGCGTCGGTGGCACGCCCCTGCTCGCGCAGAACGGCAACCGGTGGGT
Source organism: Curtobacterium sp. ME12 (assembly GCF_903970855.1). Taxonomy (NCBI): domain Bacteria; kingdom Bacillati; phylum Actinomycetota; class Actinomycetes; order Micrococcales; family Microbacteriaceae; genus Curtobacterium; species Curtobacterium sp. ME12. The sequence goes on along the minus strand of NZ_CAJCKD010000045.1, from coordinate 21,280 downwards.
CGGGACCGGCCACAACACCGTGGTCACCGACTTCGCCGGCCAGGACTGGATCATCTACCACGCGGCCGACCGGAACGACCCGTACTACGCGGGGCAGCCGACGTACACGAAGCGGCCGGCGCTGATCGACCCGCTCGACTGGCGGGGCGGCTGGCCGGTCGTCCGCGGCGGTGCCGGTCCCTCCGACTCGGTGCAGCCCGGCCCCGCCGCGAAGCCGGGGCAGCGTGCCTCGTACCGGCCGCGTGCGGTCCCGGACGACGTGCCCGGGCGGACCATCCGCAGCTTGTCCACCTCGTTCGACGGCACCACGCTGCCGCCTGCGCTCACCTGGACGCGGGAGCCCGACGCCTCGACCTGGACCGTCGCCGACGGCACGCTCCGGTGGCAGACGCAGGACGCCGACATCCACCCGCCGCAGACCCCGCTCGCATCGGTCCTGTCCGAGCCGGCACCCCGCGGCGACTGGGTGGTCGAGACGACCGTGGGCGTCGACACCCCCGCGACGGGTGACGGCCGCAACTACGTGCAGGGCGGGTTGATCGTGTACGGGAGCGACGGCGACTACGTCCGGCTGACGTCGAACTCGATCTTCAACACGCGCCAGACTGAGTTCGGCGAGCAGGTGTCCGGTCAACCGGCCGGGGCACCGAGCTACGGCAACATGGTCGTCGGTCCGGTCGGGGACACCACCACGCTCCGGATCGTCCACCGCCAGGTCCGGGGTGAGGACCGGTACACGGCGTACACGAGTCTCGACGGGCGGCACTTCGTCCGGGGCGGCACCTGGACGGCGGACCTCGGCAGTGCGCCCCGCGTCGGGCTCATCTCGCTCGGGGGTTCCGGCTTCACCAGCACCTTCGAGGACCTCCGTGTGAGCACGGTCGCGACGCGTCGCTGACGGGGTGGGTGCGCAGAACACCGGTGTTCGCAGGCTGAACCGCGGTCTGCGCGTGTTCGACCCGCGAACACCGGTGTTCTGCGAGGCCGCACGGCCCCGTTCAGCCGCGAAACGTCGCCGGTGAACGAGATACCCGTCGGGATGCGAAGATGCATCGTTGGTGCTGGAGCCGAGAACGAGGGTTGGATGATCCCGACGGAAGACCACGACGCGGGCGCGCCGCTGCTCGACGGTCGGTACCGCTTGGAGCAGGCGATCGGCCAGGGCGGCATGTCCGTCGTCTACCGGGGTGTGGACGAGAGCCTGCACCGCCCGGTCGCGATCAAGCTCTTCCACGCGGGCATCGTCGACATCGCCCGGCAAGAGGCCGAACTCGGCGTGCTGGCGTCGCTCGAGCACCACAACCTCGTCAGCCTGCTCGACGCCGGAGTCGTCACCGGGCAGGACGGCACGCAACAGCGCTACATCGTGATGTCACTCGTCGTCGGGCAGGACCTCGAGGAGCGTCTGGCCGTCGGGCCCCTCGCTTCGCGGCACATCGCCGAGATCGGCTACGACATGGCCGAGGCCCTCGACTACATCCACTCCCACAGCGTCGTGCACCGCGACATCAAGCCGTCGAACATCCTGCTCGTCGACTACGGCAACGGTTCCGACCGCGCCCGCGCACGCCTGACCGACTTCGGCATCGCGCTCGCCGCCGGCGTCGAACGCCTGACCGCCGACGGTGTGACCACCGGCACCGCCGCGTACCTCAGCCCCGAGCAGGCGCGCGGCGGCGAGGTCGGCCCGCCGAGCGACGTCTACTCGCTCGGCCTCGTGCTGCTGCAGTGCTTCACCCGCCGCCGCGAGTTCCCGGGCTCGCTCGTCGAGTCCGCCGTCGCCCGCCTGTCCCGCGACCCCGTGGTCCCCGAGCCCCTGCCCGAGCACTGGAAGCACCTGCTCCGTGCCATGACCGCGCAGGACCCAGCGGCCCGTCCGCTCGGCGCCGAGCTGGTCACGATGCTCCGCGACGTCGTGATCGCCGAGACCGCCACGGCCGACCATGTGGTCGAGCCGACCGACGAGGCGGCCCCGGTGCCGACGCGGCACGACACCGATCGCCCGGCGACCCTCGACACCCTGCCCGACGAATCGCTGCAGCGCACGACGGCGATGGCGGCCCGGCTCTTCGACGCACCGATCGCCCTGGTCGAGGTCCTGGACGAGGACCGCGAGTGGTCCCAGTCGTACATCGCCGAGGGCGTCGACGAGGCGGCCCGCAGCATCAGCTTCCGCAACGGCTTCGCGCCGGTCCCCGTCCCCGTCGTGATCCCGGACGGCTCCGCGCACCCCGAGATGCGGAACAGCCCCCTGGTCACCGGCCCGCTCGGCATCCGCTTCTACGTCAGCGTCCCGCTCGTCAAGCACGACGGGGCGCCGATCGGGACCCTCGCCGTTCTCGACACCCGCCCGCGGCAGGCCACCGAGGACGACCTCGCGAACCTCCGTGACCTGGCGGCGCTCGCCGTCTCGCAGCTCGAGATCCGCCAGGAGTCCCTGCGCACGACCAGCGACTCGCTGCCGGTCCCACGGGTGGTCGGCGACCACACCGCCTGACGGGAGGCACGGTGCCAGCCCGCACCGCGCCTCCCGACCGAGCGGTGGTCGCGCCCACCGCCGCGCCGACGCCGTCCGCCGAGCGGTCGCGTCCCGTCGCCTGGCGCGCTGCCGCGCGACGGTCCGCGGCCGCTCGACCACCTGCGAGCGGTGTGTCGTGACCGCTCGCGGTGCCGGGGGGCCGCTCGCGTCGGCTGGCGCTGCCGAGTGGGCGGAATGCCGGGGTGACTTCGCGCGGCCACCCGGGTGTTTCGCCCGCTCGCGGTGGTGGGAGTCCGCGCGTGTCGGCTGGCGCTGCCGAGTGGGCGGAATGCCGGGGTGGCTCCGCGCGGCCACCCGGGTGTTTCGCCCGCTCGCGGTGGTGGGGGTCCGCGCGCGTCGGCTGGCGCTGCCGAGTGGGCGGAATGCCGGAGTGGCTCCGCGCGCCGACCCGGGTGTTCCGCCGGTCGGGCCCGTGAGCTGTTCGCACGGGGCGAAACCGTGATCGCCTGACGCGCCCGCCCGCCCGCGCCGTTGCCTGACCCGCCCACGCGATCAGTCGGACGGATGACGCGGTCGCGTCCGGGCAGGCCCTACTGTCGACGATGCGGGCGACGATCGTCGCCGCGGAGAGGACTGCTCGTGTTCACGAACGTGTCGGGGGCACACACCGTGGTGCTCCTCGTGCTGCTGGCGCTCGAGGCCGTGGCGCTGGTGCAGGTCTGGCGCGATCGTCGCCGGACGCAGCTGGTCAAGGTGCTGTGGACGGTGGTCATCCTCGCGCTGCCCGTGATCGGCGTGCTGGGGTGGGCCGTGAACTGGCTGCTCGGCAAGGCTGCGGACGCGCTGCAGCGCCGGAACGCCTGACGCGTCAGGCTTCGGTGAGGGCCGCCGCGTAGGCACGGACGGACCGGTGGTACCGGGGGAGCGTCGGCTCGACGGCCTCGATCGCGACGCGTAGCGCCTCGGCGGAGTGCCCCGCGCTGTGCAGTGCGAGCGCGAGGAACACGCGCGGCGCCGCCCCGGTGGCGGGGTGTTCCGGCGCGTCGCGGAGCATCGCGATCGCAGCGTCGACCCGGTTGAGGTTCCGGAGCGTCGAGGCGTGCTGGACGACCATCCGGGCCGCACGGTCCGGGTCGACGGTGTCCAGACCGGCTGCGGCCGCGGCGGCGTACTGCACGTCGGCGTCGGCCTCGTGTCCGCCCGAGTCGAAGGCGCCGCCGAGCTCGAACGCGCCGAGTGCGGGGTGCGGAGCGTCGGCGGCCAGGTCGCGCATGCGCTCGATCCGCTGCTGATCGTCGATCGTCTCGTCGTCCCACAGCGCCGCGACGCGTGACTCCCAGTCCCCGGTGCTCATCGGGCGAGCGTACCGCCGTCGGTGATCGTCGCGCGGAACGAGCGGACCAGCGGTGTGCCGGGCTGCACGACGGCGGGGGAGTCCCACGCCAGGGCCGAGCCGATCGCGGGGTACTCCTCGGCGCGGACGAACCAGGGGTCGTCGTGGTCGAGGGCCTCGATCCGGATCGTGGCCGGACCACCGTCGAACAGCGCCGACCAGGCGATCCAGGGAGCGGCCGAGCCGTGCACGGCGGCCTCGCCCTCGGCGTCGGCGGTCTGGACGACCACTCCCGTGCACTCGGGGAACCGCCAGAAGAAGCCGCCGTAGCCGGCTCCGGTCCGGCCGTTGCTGCCCGGGCTCCCGAGGTGCACCGGGGAGTCGCCAGGGGTGCGGAACGACGACGACCAGGACAGCTCCCACCCGCTGGTGACCGCGCGCCAGCGCAGGGTGCGGTCCTCGCGCAGGACCACGGTGCGGTCCGGGCCACGCCAGACGAGGTGCTCGGCGGACGTCGTGTCGTGCTGCTCCGCGTGCACCACCTCGACCGCGCCGTGGTCGTCGCGCCAGACGTAACCGCGGCCGTGGACGTAGGTCGGGCCGCCCCAGCAGTTCACGCCGTCGACGTCGGGGATCGCGACCCCGACCCCGCAGTGCCAGGCGTGGTCGACCGGGTGGTACGCGCTGACGACGGTGCCGCCGAGGGTGCGGACCGGGTGCAGGGACGGCCGAGGGGACGACGTGGCGACCGTGCCGGCGCCGTCGCGTTCGAGGGCGACCTCGACACCGTCCACGACGAGTGCGCGGATGCCGTCCTCGGTGCTCACGCCACCGACGCTACCCGCGTGTCAGTCGGGCGAGCACGACGCTGTCGAGCACCTCGTGCGGATCACCCTTCGGCGTCGTCGCGGTGCGCGGCCGGACCTCGGCGACCAGGACGTCCCAGCGGTCGTCGAGCTGCAGGGCGGCGAGGTCGTCGGCCGGCGCGGGGAACCGGTACTCCCGCAGCTCCGGCGGCAGGTCGTCGTGCGGGGGAGCGGCGTGCGCGGTGACGAGCAGGTGCCCACCGGCGGCGACGAAGTCGGCGGCCCGACGCAGGATGTCGGCTCGGGGGATCTCCACCGGCCACGACTGCAGGAACGACGCCGTCACCAGGTCGTACCGCGCGGCGGTGTCCCACCGGGCGAGGTCCGCGGCGACGAAGGCCGTCCGGTCCTCCACCCCGGCGGCGACCGCGGCCCGTGAACCACGCTGGAGCGCCGTCACCGACAGGTCGATCCCCGTCACGTCCCACCCCTGTTCGGCGAGCCACACCACGTCGCCGCCCTCGCCGCAGCCGAGGTCGAGCGCCCGCCCCACCGGCAGGCCCCACGTCACCGAGGCGAGTACGGCGTTCACCCGGCCGGACCAGATGCCGTCGCGCTCGGCGTAGCGGGCCTCCCACCAGTCCCGGACGGACGGTTCGGCGGTGGTATCGGTGGCGGCTCCGGCGGCGGAGCCGTCGTGGTGGGTGTGCATGCTCACACTCCAGCGCACCTGCCGGGCCGGACCCAAGCGGTGTTGCCGACCCGGCAACCCCGCACCGTGCGAGGCGGGCGCGACCCGTGCCTCCCGTCCGCCCGGATCGTGAGCAGCAGGTGTCGGGTCGGCTCGAGGGACCCGACCATTCCTGCTCACGAAGCGCGCACGAGCGCGTACGAGCGCGCCCGCGAGCGAGCGCGAGCCCGAGCGCACGCGCCCGCTACTCGTCGGCGGGCAGCGGCTCGGCGTGCTCGATGCGGGCGCTCGCCGTGGCCATGTGCGCGTCCATCGCGCGCTGAACGGCGGGCACGTCGCGCGCGCGCAGGGCCTCGAAGACGGCGCGGTGCTCGTGGAACGCGGCCTCGGTCGCCTGCCGGGTCTGCACGCGCCGCGCGACCCAGACGCTCAGCATGGAGCGCAGGCTCTGCAGCAGGTCCGCGAGCACGTCGTTGCCCGACGCCCGCGCCAGCAGGACGTGGAACCGCACGTCGGCGTCGATGAACGCCTGCGGGTCGTCGAGCGTCGCCTCCTGCCGGACCAGGTACTCGCCGAGTTCGGTGATCTGCTCGTCGGTGGCGCGCTGTGCGGCGAGGATCGCTGCCGTGCGCTCCAGTGAGGACCGGATCTCGAGCAGCTCGCGGGTGCGGTTCGACGCGAGCATGAGCCCCCACGACAGGGTCGTCGGGAGCAGGTCCGAGGTGCCTCCGCGCAGGTAGGTGCCCGAGCCGGGGCGGATCTGCACGATGCCCAGGATCTCGAGGGCGGCGAGGGCCTCACGGACGGCCGAGCGTCCGACGCCGAGCCGCTCGGACAGGATCCGCTCCGAGGGCAGCCGTGAGCCGGGGGCCAGCTCGCCGGCGGTGAGCAGCGAGACCAGCTGTCGGGCGACCACCGAGGCGGGGGACCCGACGGGCACGGACTCGAGTTCGAGTCGGATGTTGAGGGGGTCGTCCGGGCTGAACGCGGGCATGCAGTGAGCGTACCGGTCGGTCAACCGGTTGCAGGGGAGCAACGCACGCGCCTCGAGCAGTCCATACGGGAGGCATGAAACGCGGAGAATGGTCAACCGGTTGACAAGTTGCTTACCCGCGCCGCACACTGGATCAGGCGCACCGATGCGCCCGCTCCCGATCCGCGCAGCAGCACGGACCGTCCCGGCGCAGCCGCCAGGACGGGAGTCGTACCACCCCCACCGAGCAGGAGTCATCGTGGACATCCCCGCCACGCGAGGCATCCCCACCTCGGTCGTCGAGAAGACGGCCATCCGCAAGATCGCGATCCGCATCGTGCCGTTCGTGGCACTGATGTTCTTCATCAACTTCCTCGACCGCACCGCGATCTCCTTCGCCGCCCCCAACGGCATGGAGGCCGACCTCGGCCTGACCGCCGCCCAGTTCGGCTTCGCGTCCGGTGTGTTCTTCATCGGTTACCTCGTGCTCGAGGTGCCGTCCAACCTCGCGCTGCACAAGTTCGGCGCGCGTGTCTGGCTCGCCCGCATCATGATCACGTGGGGCATCGTGTCCCTGCTCTTCACGTGGGTGCAGAACTACCCGCAGCTCGTCGGCCTGCGCTTCCTGCTCGGCATCGCCGAGGCCGGCTTCTTCCCCGGCGCGATCCTGTTCCTGTCGACCTGGGTCCCGGCCCGGCACCGCGGCAAGATGCTCGCGCTCTTCTACCTCGCGCAGCCGCTCACGAGCGTCATCGGTTCCCCGCTCGCCGGTTGGCTGATGACCCACGAGGGGATCCTCGGCGGCCTGGCCGGATGGCGCTTCATGTTCCTCTGTGTCTCGATCCCGGCGATCATCGTCGGCGTCCTGTGCCTCTTCGTGCTCAAGGACAAGCCGTCGCAGGCGAAGTGGCTCGACGAGGACGAGAAGCTCTGGCTCGAGGGCGCCCTGGCGAAGGAGAACCAGGAGAAAGCCGGCCACGGCAAGGGCGGCCTGCGTGCGGCCTTCGGCTCCGGCCGTGTCTGGATGCTCGCCGCGGTGTACTTCGGCTTCATCTACGGCCTCTACGCACTCAGCTTCTTCCTGCCGACGATCATCGACGGCTTCCAGGAGCAGTTCGGCACCACGTTCGACCTGTTCCAGAAGGGCCTCATCACGGCCATCCCGTACGTGCCCGCCGCGGTGGTCCTGTACTTCTGGTCGCGTGACGCCTTCCGTCGTGGTGTCCGGGTCTGGCACATCGCCGTCCCGGCCCTGGTCGGCGGCCTGAGCATCCCGGTCGCGCTCTACATGAACAGCCCGGCCGCCACCGTCGCGGTCATCGCGATCACCGCGTGTGCGATCTTCGCGGCGCTGCCGAACTTCTGGACGGTCCCGACGCAGTTCCTGACCGGTGCCGCCGCAGCCGCTGGGGTCGCCCTCATCAACACCGTCGGCAACCTCGGTGGCTTCGCCGCCCCGTACATCACGGGTGCCGTCAGCGAGTGGACCGGCGGGTACCAGGTCCCGATGTTCATCGTCGGCTTCTTCATGGTGCTGTCGAGCGTGCTGATGTTCGTGCTCGGCCGGACCACGAAGCGCAACGAAGCAGCTGCCGCGGCGTCCGGAGCCGACACCGCGGTCGCCGCCACGGACGGACCGACCGCGATCGCGAAGGAGGCCGGCGCATGACCCGCCTGTTCAACGACCCGGCGGACTTCGCCGACGAGATGGTGGACGGCTTCGTCGCCGCCAACCGCGCCCGGGTCCGCCGGGTGCACGGCGGCGTCGCCCGCTCCACCACCAGCCCCGAGGGCACCGTCGCGCTCGTCGTCGGCGGCGGCTCCGGCCACTACCCGGCCTTCGGCGGCCTGGTGGGGCACGGCCTGGCGGCCGGTGCTGCGATGGGCAACCTGTTCGCCAGCCCGAGCGCCCAGCAGGTCACCGCCGTCGCGAAGGCGTCGGAGCACGGCGGTGGGGTGCTGCTGAGCTACGGCAACTACGCGGGTGACGTCCTGAACTTCGACGCGGCGGCACGGGCACTCGAGGCACAGGGCATCGATGTCCGCACGGTCCGCGTGACCGACGACGTCGCGTCCGCGCCAGCCGACCGGGCGCACCAGCGCCGCGGCATCGCGGGGGACCTCTGCGTGTTCAAGGTGGCCGGAGCGGCCGCGGAACGCGGCGACGACCTCGACGCGGTCACCGCGATCGCGACCCGGGCCAACGACCGCACCCGCAGCTTCGGCGTCGCGTTCTCGGGCTGCTCCCTGCCCGGCGCCGACGAGCCGCTCTTCACCGTCCCCGAGGGACGCATGGCCATCGGCATGGGCATCCACGGCGAACGCGGCATCGCCGAGGCCGACGTCCCCACCGCCGACGGCCTGGCCGACCTGCTCGTCGACGAGCTCCTCACCGAGCGCCCCGACGGCACCACGACGGGTGCCACCCCCCGCGTCGTCCCGATCCTCAACGGCCTCGGCTCGGTCAAGTACGAGGAGCTCTTCGTCGTCTTCGGCGCCGTCCAGCGGAAGCTCACCGACGCCGGCATCGTCGTCGTGGAGCCCGAGGTCGGCGAACTCGTCACCAGCTTCGACATGGCGGGCGTCTCGCTCACCCTGTTCTGGCTCGACGACGAACTCGAACAGCTCTGGGCAGCACCGGCCGATGCCCCCGCCTACCGCAAGGGCGGCGCCGTCCCGCAGCAGTCGGTGCCGGTCGAGGTGCTCGAAGCCGGCGTGGTCGTCCCCGTGACGCCCGGCACCGAGGAGTCCCAGGCCGCGGCCGCCCGCGTCGCGAGCGCCATCGCCGCGATCCGCGCCACCATCGACGAGCACGCCGACGAACTCGGCCGCATCGACGCCGTCGCCGGTGACGGCGACCACGGCATCGGCATGCAGCGCGGTTCCACCGCCGCCGATCGTGCGGCGCAGGACGCCGCCGCCCGTGGCGCCGGCGCCGGCAGCGTCCTCGCGATCGCCGGAGACGCTTGGTCCGACAAGGCCGGTGGGACGTCCGGTGCGATCTGGGGCGCCGCCCTGGAGGCACTGGGTCGCGTCCTCGGCGACGACGAACGCCCGTCGGTCGCCACCGTCCAGAGCGCCGTGCACGCCGCCGCCGAAGCCGTCCTGGCGTTCGGGGCCGTCCCCGGCGACAAGACGATGGTCGACGCGCTTGTGCCGTTCGACCAGGTCTTCTCCGCCCGGGTCGACGCCGGTGACGAACTCGTCGACGCCTGGTCGGCCGCCTCGGCCGCAGCACAGACGGCGGCGGACGCCACGGCCGACCTGTTGCCGCGGATGGGCCGCGCCCGCACCCACGGCGAGGACGCCGTCGGCACTCCGGACGCCGGAGCGATCTCGTTCGCGCTCATCACCGCCGCGGTCCGCTCGACCATCGCCGTCCCCGCCTGACCCCCACCACGAAAGGCACACCCGCATGAGTGAGCAGCAGTTCCGCATCGTCGTCGGTTCGGACGACGCCGGCTTCGACTACAAAGAGGCCATCAAGGCCGACCTGGCGAAGGACCCCCGCGTGGCCTCCGTCGTCGACGTGGGCGTGGACGCCGACGGACACACCGCCTACCCGCACGTCGCCGTCGACGCCGCCCGTCTGGTGGCCAACGGCGAGGCCGACCGCGCGATCCTGATCTGCGGCACCGGCCTCGGCGTCGCGATCGCGGCGAACAAGGTCCCCGGCATCCGCGCCGTGACCGCGCACGACTCGTTCTCGGTGGAGCGTTCGATCCTGTCGAACGACGCCCAGGTGCTCTGCATGGGCCAGCGCGTCGTCGGGGTCGAGGTCGCGCGCCGGATGGCGAAGGAGTGGCTCGGCTACACCTTCGACCGGACGAGCGCGAGCGCCGAGAAGGTCGACGCGATCTGTGCCTACGACGGCTCCGCCCCGGTCGGGACCGACGCCTGATGCCCGCGACCACGGCGGCCGCCCCGGTGACGATCGGGGTGTCGCTCAAGATGTACTTCTCGCACGCCCGGACGCTCGAGTGGGCGGCCGCCGTGGCCGACATCGCCCGGAGCCACCCGGCGGTGCGGTCCGGCGCGGCCGAGCTCTTCGTGGCGCCGACGTTCCCCGCGCTCGTCCCGGTGCGTGCGGTGATCGGGGACGCCCCCGTGACGCTCGGCGCGCAGGACCTGGCGTGGGCGGACAGCGGCGCGTTCACCGGCGAGGTCTCCGGTGCTGAACTCCGGGAGATCGGGGTCGACCTCGTCGAGATCGCACACGCCGAGCGACGCTCCCTGTTCCACGAGACGGACGACGAGATCGCCGGGAAGGTGCACGCGGCGTACCGCAACCACCTGCGGCCCCTGATCTGCATCGGCGAGACCGAGCGCGCCGCCGACGGCGACCCCGCGGCCGCGATCGCCGAGGTCACCGCGCAGCTCGACCGCTTCACCGCCACGGCGACCGCCGACGGCATCGCCGGACCGCTCACGGCCGCGTACGAGCCGGTGTGGGCGATCGGCGCCCCGCAGCCCGCGCCCGACGAGCACATCGTCGGGGTCCTCGCCGGCATCGAGCAGCACCTGGCGACCCGGCCGGAGCTCGCCGGCTCCGTCGCGATCTACGGCGGCAGTGCCGGTCCGGGCCTGCTGACCCGCGGGGCCGGACGCATCGGCGGCCTGTTCCTCGGCCGCTTCGCCCACGACCCCGAGGCGATCCGCACGATCCTCGACGAAGCCGAGGCGCTGGCCGCGACGCAGGACGGAGCACCGGCGTGACCTCCCTGCTCGGCCTCTCCACCTACGCCTACTCCTGGCGCATGTCCGACCGCGTCCCGTCGCCGATGTCCCTCGACGACGCCCTGCGCGACGCCGCGACCCACGACGGCGTCGACCTGTTCCAGATCTGCGACCACCTGCCGCTCGACACCGCGACCGACGAGCGCCTGGCCTCGATCCGGTCCCTGGCAGCCGACCTCGGTCTCACGCTCGAGGTCGGCACCCGCGGCACCCGGCCGGAGCACCTCGCCCGGTACCTGCACGTCGCGCAGCAGCTCGGCGCCACGCTCGTGCGGAGCATGTGGACGAGCGGCGACGACCAGCCCGACGCGGCCGAGACCGAACGACGCCTGCGGCAGGCGCTCCCCGGCTACGAGCGCGCGGGCGTGACCCTCGCGCTGGAGACCTACGAGGTCGTCCCCACCGCCGACCTCGTCGCCGTCGTCCAGGCGATCGGCTCCGACAGCCTCGGCATCTGCCTCGACCCGTCGAACACCGTCGCCCGGCTCGAACACCCGCGGGACGTCGTGGCGATGACCGCCCCGCACGTCGTCAACTGGCACGTCAAGGACTCCGCCTTCACGCGCTCCCCGGGCTGGGTCGGGTTCCAGTACACCGGCGTCCCGATCGGCACAGGGGTCGTCGACCACGACGCCGTCCGCGCCGCGCTCGAACCAGACACCCGGGGGATCAACCGCGTCATCGAGTTCTGGCTGCCGTGGCAGGACGAGCACGCGGGCGCCGAACCGCTGCCGGGGGAGACACCCGCACAGACCACCACCCGCATCGAAGCGGCGTGGACCGAACACACCATCGAGTACATCAGGAGCAAGGAATCATGACCGACACCGTCACCACCCCCCACACCGTCGCTGCCGGATCCGGCACGGCCGACGTCACCGTCGCCGTGATCGGTGCCGGCGGCAAGATGGGCACCCGCGTCTCGAACAACTTCGCGAAGAGCGAGTACACCACCCTCTACAGCGAGGCCTCGCCCGCCGGCCAGGAGCGCATCCAGGCCCTCGGTCGTGAGCTCACCGACAGCCTCGACGCTGCGAAGGCCGCCGACGTCGTCATCCTCGCCGTCCCGGACGTCCTGCTCGGGACCATCTCCGAGCAGCTCGTCCCCGTCATGAAGTCAGGCGCCAGCATCCTGACGCTCGACCCGGCCGCCGCCTACGCGGGTCTCCTCGCCAAGCGCGAGGACATCCACTACGCCGTGGCGCACCCGTGCCACCCGTCGGTGTTCCTCGAGCGCACCACCAAGGCCGAGTGGGACGACACCTTCGGTGGCATCGCCGCCCCGCAGGAGGTCATCGCGGCCTTCGACGCCTCGGAGTCGCTCGGCGACGAGGGCGACCGCGCCAAGGCCGTCGCCGAGGCCGTCATCACCACGATGTACGCCCCGGTCATCCAGGTGCACTGGGTCACGGTGAAGCAGCTGGCCGTGCTCGAGCCGACCCTGGTCGAGACGATCGCCTGCATGATCGGCGACTTCCTCAACGATGCTCTCGAGGAGACCGTCACCGGTGTCGGCGTGCCCCGCGAGGCCGCCCGCGCCATGCTCTACGGCCACACCTGGATCGCGCTGACGAACGGCCTGCGCGGCTCGAACCCGTTCTCCGACGCCTGCCACATCGCGATGGGCTACGGCCGCGAGAAGCTCATCAAGGAGGACTGGAAGCAGGTCTTCGACGACAGCGAGCTCGACTCGGTCATCGCGAAGATGCTCAAGATCGACGCCGTCCGCCGCTGAGCCGCACCGTCACCGACCGCCGCGCCGACCCGTCAGCGCGCCCGGACCGGAACGCCCCGCCGACCCCCTTCCGGCGGGGCGTTCCCCGTACCGTCGGCGGCCACGAACCCGCGCGGCCCCCCACGCCTCGGCCAGCGTGATCGAGGCCACGCCGGGCACCGTCAGCGCCCGCACCGCGTCGGCGAACCACCGCTCGGCGGTCGGGGTGTGCTGCGCCGGGTCGGTCGCGTCCGGAACGCTCTCCGGCCCGTACCCGCGCTCGACGGTCGCGTCCGCCACGACCCGGGTCGTCGCCGTCGCCACCGCGTTGAACCGTGGCCGCAGCGTCACCGGGCCGACGTGCAGCGCCCTGCCGGCGGCCAGCCTGGAGGCGCTTGTCACCACCCAGCGCTGCATCCGGATCGACTCGGTCACCTGTTCGGGCGACCGGTCGTGCATCTGCGGCGTCACACTGCAGGTCAGGGGGCCGTCCCAGCCCGAGAACACCGCGATCGACCGGTTCAGCTCGGTGAAGTGGGCCCGGGTACCGGCGACGACCTCCAGCGCGCCGACCGCTGCCACCGCTTCGCGCAGTGCCCGCTGCAGCGCCGGCGTCGTCACGTGCGACACCGGGTCGAACGCCCCGACGCGGGCCACCGGCCCGCCCTCGAGCACCGCGTCGATCGCCGCGCGCAGCAGTACCGGGTCGTCGGTGGCGAACCGGACGTCCAGGGGAGCGCCACCCGCGTCCCGCCGGGCCGACGCGAGCACCGCCCCGACGTCTGGGGCCCCGAGGGTCGGCTCGACCAGGATCGGGAACCCGCGGAGCAGGTCGGCGTCGTCCGGGCGCGCAGCGACCGGTGCCGAACCCGCGAGGAGCTGGAGCGTCGGCGGCGGCGTGACCACGGCGCCCGGAGCCGGCCCGTCGAGCACCGCGAGGTCCGAGGCGGGGGAGGCCGCGCCTCCCGGCCGTCTGCCCGGACCACCTGCGGGACCGACCGCCGTCGCTCGGAGGGTGAGCCCCTGCCGGGCCGTCGTCCCCGGCGTGATCGCGACCGGGAACGGCTCGGCGAGCGGCGTCGAGTACGTCTTGAACGAGGCGTCGGTCCAGTTCCGCTGGTCCTCGGTCTCGAACACGTCGCCGGTCAGGTCGAGCGCCAGTGCGACCGGACCCGTAGCCCAGTCGAGACCGGCGACGTCGACGGCCGGCTGGTGCGGCGCGATCCAGAACGGGAACGCCGTCGCGGTGCTGCCACCGGACGGATGCCGCACCGTCAGCGGCTGCCCGGCCAGGGTCGGCGGATGCAGGACGACGAGCCCGATGCGGTTGCGGCGGAAGGCCCGTGTGGCCGTCCCGACCGCGGCGACCCGCAGGGTGTCGTCGTCGAGCGTGGCCTCGAGGACGGTGCGGACGACCTCGACGCCGTCGTACCGTGCGCTGGACTCGATGCGGATGCGCCCGCCCGCACCGTCCACCGTGCGTGTCAGCACGGTGTCGTCCGCGGTGCGCCAGTCGCGGTCGCGGACGACGAACCGGACGGCGCGCAGGACGAGCGTGCCCCGGAACGTGACGTCGGCGAGTTCGGCTTCGCGCAGGGCCAGACGCCAGGGCCCGGCCGACACGATCTCGTCGTTCGACGTCGCAGTCATGGTGCATGCCTAGCACCGGTCAACCGGTTGGGCAATGATGGGGGTGACGGAGCGGCGTTGCTCCGAGGACGGAGTCCCACATGACCGCACGACTCGACGGCCGGACCGCACTCGTCACGGGAGCGGGGTCCGGCATCGGCCGCGCGATCGCCGACCGCTTCGTGGCCGAGGGGGCCACCGTCGTCTACGCCGACCGTGACGCCGGCGCGGCCGCCGGTGCTGCTTCCGCAGCCGGCACGACCGCGACCGGCCTGACGATGGACATCGCCGACGAGGCGAGCGTGGCCGCAGGGTTCGCCGGACTGGCCGAGCGTGGCACGAGCCCCGACGTGGTGGTCGCGAACGCCGGTGTGCAGCTGTTCGGCCACGACACGAAGGTCGCCGACCTGTCGCTCGAGACCTGGGACCGCACGGTCGCGGTCAACCTCACCGGCACGTTCCTGACGATCAAGCACGCCGTCCGGGCGATGCTCGCGAGCGGCGCCGGCGGGTCGGTCATCGCCACGGGGTCGCCGACCGGCCTGAACGGCGAGGGCGCCGACTTCGCGGCGTACTCCTCGACCAAGGGCGGCATCCACGCACTCGTCCGGGCGACTGCGATGGCCTACGCGCGGGACGGCATCCGGGTCAACACGGTCGTACCGGGCTACACCGAGACCGGCCTCGTGTCGGCGATCTCCGGTGACCCCGAGGCCCGAGCCGCGATCGTGGCCCGCACGCCCCTCGGACGCCCGGGCACCCCCGACGACGTCACCGGGATCATGGTCTACCTGGCCAGCGCGGAGTCGTCCTACGCCACCGGAGCGGAGTTCCGCGTCGACGGCGGCATGACGAGCCTCTGACCCGTCTCGGAGGCCCGGTGCGCCCCGCCGGACCTCCCACGCCCGACCTTTGGCCGCGGAACGCAGCACGTGGTTCCGCGACTCCCGGCCCGCGTACCGTCCGTCGCGATGACCGAATCGCCCACCACCACTGCCCCGTCGAACTACGAGTCCGCCGACGGTGTGGACCCCCTGCACGTCACCACCTACCGCCAGGTCCGCAAGGCCGCCCGCCGCGGACACGCACTGCCCGGCGACGCCGGAGAGCCCTCGCTCGCCGACCTCGTGAACGCCCGGAAGAACGGCACCGCCGACTCCCGCTGACGCAAGCTCACGATCCGGTCTCGACCAGGTCTCGATCGGGACACGACCGCGCGAACGGCACGACGGCGCTGCCACGATGTCGTCCATGGTCTCCTTCCGGTCCGCACTGCCCCTCCTTGTCGTGAGCGCGGTCCTCGTGTCCGGCTCGCTCGCCGGTTGCTCGGCCGACGCCGACGCAGACGCAGCGGCGCGGCCGACGTCGAGCCCGAAGCCGACCTCGGAGGCCCGGCCCGCGGGCGGCGCGACGGACCCGATGGAGGAGGACCGGAGTGCTGCGGCGATCTGCGGCCAGATCAGTGCGCTGTCGACGATCTCGCTGAACGCGACGGTCGGCCGCAGCCAGGGCGAGCTCTCCGAGGCGCAGTACCTGGCGCTGATCGCTGCGGAACGCTTCGGCTACGAGCACCTGTCGAGCAGCGACGAAGAGCTCGACGACGCGATCGACTACGCGCACGAGTACCTCGACGCGCACCCCGCACCGGAGTCCGGGCCAGCGCTCGAGATGAATCCCGAATGGGAACTCGTCGGGCGGACCCTGAACACTGCGTGCCAGCGGGCCGGGTCGAACGTCGTGAGCACCGCCCGGTACGGCGGCTGACGGCCCTGGTCAGGTTGCCGTGACCGCCGTCACCAGCGCGTCGAGCGCGCGGTCGAGCTCCGGCAGCGTCACGGCGCCGTAGCCGAACACGATGCCCGGCGGCGTGCTGCCGGGTGCGAGCCCGTACTCCTCGAGCGTCGCGACGAGCACCCCGGCGTCCGCCAGCAGACGTGCGATCTGCGCCCCGGTGGCCGGACCCGACCACGTGACCACCGCGTGCAGCCCGCCGTTCAGGGCACGGGCCTCCAGGCCGGCGACGACGCCGAGCCGAGCCGCGATCCGGGCCCGGCGGTGCGTGTAGTCGCGGCGCACGCGACCGAGGTGCCGCCGTAGCGCACCCGTCCGCAGCAGGTGCACGAGCGCGGCCTGCACCGGTTCGGCGACGACCGCGCCACGAGCCCGACGGGCGGCGAGCACCGCGTCCGTCAGCGGGGAGCCAGCCGCTGCGCCGGCAGCAGCGGGCAGCACGAGGGAGGCGCACCGCAGTCGGGGGTCGAGCGTCTTCGAGAAGCCGCCGACGTGCAGCACCGAGCCCTCGACATCGAGTGCGGCCAGCGCCGGTACGGGAGCGCCGCGGTGCCGGAACTCGGAGTCGTAGTCGTCCTCGACCACCACGCTGCCGGTGTCCGCGGCCCAGGCGAGCAGTCGCCGGCGCCGGGCGACGGGCATCACCGACCCGAGCGGGTACTGGTGCGTCGGGCTGACCAGGACGGCGTCGACCGGTCCGGCCGCCTCGAGTGCGTCGAGGTCGAGGCCGTCCTCGCCGACCGGGACGCCCACCAGCGACCCGCCCGCGCTCGTGACCGCCCGGTGTCCGGTGCGGTAGCCGGGGTCCTCGACGGCGACGACGGGGGCGCGACCCAGCAGCCCCCGCAGCGCCTCGGTGACGAGCGACAACGCCTCCGAAGTCCCCGCGGTCACGAGCACCCGGTCGACCGTCGCCGTGAACCCGCGGGCCAGGCCGAGCTGGGCGACGACCTGTGCCCGCAGGTCAGGGGAGCCGAGCGGGTCCGCGATCGCGTTCCGGAGCGGTGCCGAGGCCGCTGCGCGCCAGGCTGCCCGCCAGTCCCGTTGCCGGATGGCGGTGACGGCGGGGATCCCTGGACGGCAGTCGATCAGCGGAGCGGACGGCGGAGCGGCCGCGACGCCGACCGCGCCGGAGCCGGAACCGGCGGTGTCCGTGCCGACGGCCGGCGGCGCACCCGTGGTTCGACCGTGCAGGTCCGCCGCGACCCGTGCGACGGCACCGTGCCGTGTCCGCAGGTACCCCTCGCCGTCGAGCTGCTCGTACGCCGCGACGACGGTGCCCCGGGCCACCCCGAGCTCCGCCGCCAGCGCCCGCGTCGACGGCAGCGGATCGCCCTCGCGCAGGGTGCCGTCGTGCACCATCCCGCGCACCCGCGCGGCCACACTCGACACCTTGCTCGACTGGTCCACCGCGATCGCCCCGATCTGGTCCAAGCACCGGACCACTGGTGACCCTAGCGTGACGACATGCCCACCTCGTGCTCCGAACCAGAACCGCCCACCGACGGTCCCTCGCTCCGCGTCCGCCGCCTGCGCGATCGCCAGTCCGACGACCCTGCCGTCCTGCACGCGATCCTCGCCGAGGCGCACGTCGCCCACGTCGGCATCGTCCGCGGTGGCCACCCGGTCGTGCTGCCCTTCCTCTGCGCCGTCGGGGACCTCGGCGGCGGCCCCGTCCTGCTGCTGCACGGCTCGACCGGTGGTGGGCTGTTCCTCGACGCCGGGGCCGCGGGCGTCCCGGTCGCCGCCACCGTCACCCACCTGGACGGCCTGGTCTTCGCACGCTCGACCAACGACAGCTCGGCGAACTACCGCAGCGCGATGATCGCCGGGCGCGCGACCGTGGTGCCGACCGACCTCCGCGCCGAAGCGCTCTGGCAGGTGGCCGACCACCTCATGCCGGGCCGCCGAGCCGAGGTGCGCGAGATGACCGCGAAGGAGGTCCGCGCCACCCAGGTCCTCCAGCTGCCCCTCGACCACGCGAGCGTCAAGGTCCGAGCCCACGGGGTGGGCGAGGACCCGGCCGACGGTGAGGACCACGCCGTCTGGGCGGGCGTGCTGCCACTCGCGGTCCGCGCCGGGGTCCCGATCCCGGGGGACATCTCGGGGGACAGCCCGGTGGGCGCGTCGGTCGTCGCCCTGTCGGCCCGCCTCGACCGCCTGGCGGCCGACCGGGAGGCCCGGATCGCCGCCGTCATGCGGGTCACGCCGGTCTGAACCCGGGGCCACCGCCGCGGGCCGGCTCCAGAACGCCCGTGCGCACCGTCGGAGCCGCCTGCGAGCGGAGCTCGTTCCTGTGACCAGCCGCAGGAACACTCCGGCGCTGCCCAGCCGCGAGCGCCGCCGTGACCAATACGTTACTTTCCGGACCGCTGAGTGGTCCCGACCCGGAAGGACCCATGGGACGCCACACCCTGCCTGCAGCAGCCGACGACCGTCAGCCCGTGCGATCGCACACGCACCCCGCGGTCGACCCCGCGCCGCTGACGCCCGATACGCAGCAGTCCCGTCCCCGTGGTCGCCGCTCGGCCCTCGGCCCCGCGGCCGCCCGCTCCACCTTCGTCGAGCACCCGAAGCCGGCCCGGACCGTGCGGATGCAGCCGCGGCCCGCCCCCGTCACGTCGTCGGCCGGTAGCGCGGTGCTGAGCCGGACCGCCACCCTGCGGGCCGAGCGCGCCGTCGACCCGCGGCACGTCCGCCGTTCCGCGAACGCGAAGCGGGCCGCGATCCTGCTCGCCCCCGCGATCGCGGTGACCTCGAGCCTGACGCTCGCTCTGCCCGCGAACGCCGACACCCTGCCCACCGACACCCGCTCGGGCACGACCACGGCGCAGGACGCCCAGACCTTCACGGTGGCGCACGACGTCCAGGTCCCCGTGGTCTCCACCGACGGCATGACCACCACGACGACGATCGTGTCCTACCCGACGCTCGACCTCCGCTTCGGGGTGACGACCGCGCAGGCACAGTCCGCGTTGTCCGCCGCGCTCTCGGCCGGTGGCGACCGGGCCACGATCGTGCAGACCGCCCTGCAGTACATGGGGGACCCGTACGTCGAGGGCGGCGCGAGCCACGAGGGCATCGACTGCTCCGGGCTCACGATGGTCGCCTACCAGGCGGTGGGGATCCAGCTCGTGCACTACGTGCCGACGCAGGACGCCGTCGCCACCACGATCCCCGAGTCCGAGGCACTGCCGGGGGACCTCGTCGTGTACGCCGACGAGGACCACGTCTGCATGTACCTCGGCCAGGGCCTCGTGCTGCAGGCACCGCACCCGGGTGAGGTCGTCGACATCGTCCCGATGTACTCGGCGGCGCACCACTTCGCGCGCGTCCTGCCCGCCGGGAGCTGACCGACCACCCGAGGCGCTGCCGTGGTGGGGACCAGCAGGACCACCCGGACGGGGCGTCCCCACCGATCACGGGCCTCCCGTATCCTGGAGTGATGGCTTCCGACACCCGCACCCCGTTCGAACAGCAGCAGTCTGCTCGTCCGCAGGTGCGCCCGCGCACCGAGGGCTGGAAGCAGGCCACCGACACCGACGGTCGCCCGCTCCTGCAGTTCGCGTCCCCGAAGCGTGGCAAGCCGCCCGTGCACCTGGCCGACCTGACAGCCGAGGAACGCGAGGCCCGCGTGAAGGAACTCGGCCTGCCCGGGTTCCGCGCCAAGCAGCTCGCGACCCACTACTTCCAGCACTACACGTCCGACCCGGCCAAGATGACCGACCTGCCCGCCGCCCAGCGGGAACAGCTCGTCGCCGGGATGCTGCCGCCGCTCCTCACCGAGACCCGGCGGCTGGCGACGGACAACGGCGACACGATCAAGTTCCTCTGGAAGCTGCACGA
Organism: Curtobacterium sp. ME12; assembly: GCF_903970855.1. Lineage (NCBI taxonomy): Bacteria > Bacillati > Actinomycetota > Actinomycetes > Micrococcales > Microbacteriaceae > Curtobacterium > Curtobacterium sp. ME12. The sequence goes on along the minus strand of NZ_CAJCKD010000045.1, from coordinate 1,281 downwards.
CGGCGCCCTGGTCGAGTCGGTCCTCATGCGCTACCCGGGTCGCATCACCCTGTGCGTCTCGTCCCAGGCCGGGTGCGGCATGAACTGCCCGTTCTGCGCCACCGGCCAGGCGGGGCTGACCCGCAACATGTCCACCGCCGAGATCATCGAGCAGATCGTCCGGGCCAACGCCGCGATCGCCGCCGGTGAACTCGGGGGTGATCCCCGCAAGGGCGGACAGGACCGGGTCGACGCCGAGCGCGTGACGAACATCGTGTTCATGGGCATGGGGGAGCCGCTCGCGAACTACAAGCGGGTGATGGACGCCGTGCGCCTGATGGTCGCACCGCAGCCGATGGGCCTCGGGATGAGCGCGCGCGGGATCACCGTGTCGACCGTCGGCCTCGTGCCGGCGATCAAGAAGCTGGCGGACGAGAACATCCCGCTCACCTTCGCGCTGTCCCTGCACGCACCCGACGACGAACTCCGCGACGAGCTCATCCCGGTGAACTCACGCTGGAAGGCCGACGAGGCGATCGACGCCGCCCACGAGTACTACGTCAAGACGGGCCGTCGTGTCTCGATCGAGTACGCGCTCATCAAGGACATGAACGACCACGCCTGGCGAGCCGACCTGCTCGCCGAGAAGCTCAACAAGCGCGGCAAGGGCTGGGTGCACGTCAACCCGATCCCGCTCAACCCGACACCGGGCTCCGTGTGGACCTCGTCCGAGGTGCACGTGCAGGACGAGTTCGTCCGCCGACTCAACGCCGCCGGCATCCCGACGACCCTGCGCGACACCCGCGGCAAGGAGATCGACGGGGCGTGCGGGCAGTTGGCAGCGGCTGAGTAGGTCGGTCCGGTTCGTTCGTTCGGGAGGCACGGTGCGGGTTCGCACCGTGCCTTCCGTCGTTCCCGGGGTCGCGCCCACCCCGTCGATCCCCGGAAGCCCGAGGGACACGTGCCGTTCACCCTGCGGCGACACGCCCGGGAGGGACGACGGTTGGCAGGGCCCCCGGGGCGTGTGTAAAGTAATCACTCGTTGCCGCTGAGGCGGAGAACGGAACGGCCGAGACGGTCACAGGGTGCAAGCCCTGGATGCGCAGTCCGGACGGGGTCCCGCTCAGGCAACATCCCCCCGAAGAAGTCGAAGTGATTCGACGTGTCTGACGGTGGAACAAGACGAATGCCTCTCTGGCGGAACCTGTGATGGGTCGAGCGGGGAGTGCGTCTGGTCCTTGAGAACTCAACAGCGTGCACATTGTCAATGCCAATTTATTGATTGACCTCGTGCCTGGTCGG
>NZ_CAJCKD010000044.1:0-27375 GCF_903970855.1 Curtobacterium sp. ME12 | reverse complement strand
GAACACCGACCTCACGCTCAACGAATGGCGCGACGCCTGCAGGAAGCTCACCGCCCACCTGCGCGCCAACTACGAGGGACTGCCCAAGTGGGCCCCTGAGCCGTATCTCGGTGAGGACATCTGGCCGCTCGCAACTGCGTCCGGGCGGAACCTCCATGAGGATCCCCAGGTGTACTTCGGCATGACCGAAGAACAGGCAAAGCGCTGGCGGGAGGTACGCGGGCAGATCTAGGTCGTGCGATCGCCGTCGGACCTGGCCCCTCGCTCATGTGCTCATGAAGCAGCGCAGCGCGGCGCACAGCTACCTTGCCGTCACCGCCGCCCCCACCTGACTCCCCCGCAGCCCGCACCGGGAAGCCTCCTACAACGCAGACCTACGGACGTCGCGCGGCGCCGAGCTTCCTACGGCGAAGGGGCGGTCCGGCGCGCACCATGCCTCAAGGCTCCCGCATAGACCCGGCATGGACAGCAAGTACACCTACTTCCCTCTCCCCACGCCCGCTGAAGCCGCAGCAGCCGAGGAGGTCGCCGTTCCGCGCGCTCCTCGGCTGTCGCGTCGGTCGCTCGTGCCGCCGCTCTGCTGGCTCGCTGGCGGGCTGTTCTTCCGGTTCGTCGTCGGATGGCACGGTGACCTCACCAGGTGGATCATCATCCTTGCTGCCATCGTGGCTCTCGCCAGCTTCGGCCGCTTCGTGATGAAGGTTTCGGACTACCGCGCGAAGCTCCGCGACTACCGCTTGCGACGGGCAGAGCAGGCAGCTCGCTGACCGTCCGCGCATAGACCCAGCATGGCCACCACTCCCCCGCTCGTCGTTGTCCTCGACGACGCAGGCAAGAGCAAGCACCTCCGCTTCAAGGGCGTCGTCGGTGGTGGTTCTTCGGAAGTGACGAACGCGGATCTTCGCGACGCGAACGGCGGCGACCGACGCTTCTTCGCGTCGCTCCAAAGCCAGCGGTTCGTGACCGTGGACGCCGCAGGGCTCGGCAACCTCGACCGTCGCTACCGCGTACGCTTCGATGTTCCCGCCATCACGGACCTCCCGGCACCGCCTCTGAAGGCGAGGGCCACTCCCCCGCGGGCAAAGAAGAAGAACCGGCGCGGGTAGCGGTCAGTTCGGTACCGACGTACCCTCCGAGGAGTTCTCCACAGGAGGGTTGGTCGTCGGACTCGATACCCACGCTTTTTTCGTGGGTGTCTGGTCCGTTTTCGTGGGTACCTGGTCCTCAGCCCGTGGGTATCCGGTCCGCTTGGTGTGGGTATGCAGTCCCAGGAGCACAGCACCGCTCCCCCGCCGATCGCCGTCAGCGTGCGGATGTGGCCTCGCTCGAACGCGGCCCCCTGTAGTGCTTCCTGTAGCTCTCTCCGGTAGCTGATCTACGAATTGGCGAAACGCAACCACAGAGGGGCGCCAAGTTTTCCACAGACGGGTGCTTCTACCCCTTCCATTGGAAGAAACAGAGTCATTCAGTCCGCCGCACTTCAAGACCAGATACCCACGCTCCGCGCGTGATTCCACACGAGACCTCTGCGCCGGTGGGAGGACTAGATACCCACGTTCGAAAACACACGTTCCCTCAAGGTGCGAGTCGAGGACTTCGTTGTCACTGAGGACCGGATACCTACGCTCGCTCGATACGCCGACCGGCCCGCAACTAGTGTCCCGTGCCTTGGGGACCAGATACCCACGCGGTGCCTCGCGTTGTCCGACCGGGAGGACCAGATACCCACGTCGGCTGGTTGACCTTCGCGGTTGGCGAGGACCAGATACCCACGGGCAAGGACCAGATACCCACACGACGTGCCAGCAGGCGTCCCGGCGGGTTACCTCACCTAGATGCCGACCGGAGCGGGGTAGGCGCGCGGACCAGATACCCACGCGCGGCGCCTCATCGCCCTCTGCGTCAAGAGGTAACCACATGAACTGGTGTCGTATGGGACTAGATACCCACGACCGCGGACCAGATACCCACGTGCCTGCCTCAGGGCTCCGTCTCCGTAGGACTAGATACCCACGACCGCGGACCAGATACCCACGTGCCTGCCTCAGGGCTCCGTCTCCGTAGGACTAGATACCCACGCCCCTCCGCCCTCATCAACAAGCCAGGCCGCGGACTAGATACCCACCGAGGATCAGGTACCTACGCCCGATGAGCTCGCGGCGCCCGGTGCGGAGAGGACCAGATACCCGCCATCGAAGCGGGCCCTCTGTGAGTGAGGACCAGATACGCACGGTGGAGGGTGCACGCCAGCCGTCCGGAGTGCGCGCGGTGGGGACCGGATACCCACGCGCGCCGTCGACGAACGCGGTCTCCAGCTCACGTGGGTATCCGGTCCCCACCAACGCGAAAAGAGAGGCGCCCGTAGGCGCCTCTCTCCCGTCGTTTCTCTGGCCGGTTAGGCTCCGACCTCGCGTCGAGGCCTTGTCGGCTCCACATGGGGCGGAGACGGCCGGAGGATGAGGTACTCGGACGTCGGTTCGACCCGTGCTTCTGGGTAGATGATCTTGATGGCCCGCAGGTGACCCTCGAACGCCGCCTTGAACTTGTGGGGCTGCGTGTACTGCGCGCCGAACTGCAGGTTGAGGTCGTTCCACTTGATGCGGGTGGGCTTACGCAGGTAGAACATGCGGTACGTGAGCCACAGGTAGATGTCCATGCGCATCGCTGACTTCCCCAGCGCCTTCATCGCGTTCAGGTCGATGGGGACCGGCGAGGAGACGATGGAGTCGTAGAACCGCTCGGAGAGGGTCACCGTGGACTGCCAGAGCCCTTCGTTGTCCTCGACGTCGTCCTTGCCGAACCACAGACGGACGCTGTCAGCGATTCGGAAGTACTCAATGGCCTCACCGTGACCGTCCGGGCGGATTTCGAGACCCTCGACACTGAGGTTCGCGCCGAAGAGCCGCTTCAGGCCGTCAGCGACCCGCTTCGCGTCCCGTCCACCGTGTGCGAGGCCGATCTTCTCCATGAACGCTTTCATGGAACGGCCGAGCTCGAGCTGCTTGCTCTGCGTCAACACCGCTTCCGTCGCCATCCAGTTCATGGCCTGGCGCGGCAGGACACCGTATGGGTAGGCAGGTGTCCGCTCTCCGGTCTCTGCGTCCAGCAGCAACGCCGGCTGCATCATCAGCGAGACGGACCCGTTGCGACGCTCCCAGTACGGGATGTTGCCGGGGTTGCGGTAGGGCAGCGAGACCTGCGCCCAGATCCGCGCCGAGTACCCGATGTCCATGGCGTCCTCTTCACCACCCTCGAGGTTCGCGGCGTAGTTCACTAGACGCGCCGTCGTCTCGTCGATGAGGATTGGCGCGTCGGCTGGCACGTCGATCAGTGTGATTTCGGTTGCGAGGGTGTCGGTCATCAGGACCTCCCGGGGCGTGATGGAAGCAGTGGTCGCGCGGAAGCGGACTTGGTCAGTGCGTCCCACCCGGCAGAGCGCACTGTGCCTGGCGCTCCCCCATCCGAGTTGGTACTCGCACAGCGTGGCTGCGGATCAGATACCCACGTCGGAACTTGCCCGGCGTGTCGCAGTGTTCCTCGCCGACGTCTGTACGAACCCATGCTTCTGATCTACGGGATCCGGCCGACATTGCCGGGCGCGGACGACCAACGAAGTCAGTTCTCGCGCCGAATCGGCCGTCCGCGCGGAGCTTGCTTCATCCGCTTCGGGAACGGCTGCCCGCCGTTGTAGGTGTCCTGCAGACGCTTTGTCTCCCCCACGTAGATGTCCACCAGGATGTCCTTCGGCGTGGTGTAGCCCTCGTGCAGGGAAGCTGCCGCGAACGCGTCGTTGAACGCGTCGCGATCGCCTCGACGAATCTCGAAGGTGACCTTAACGATGTCGTCGGGGTTCTCCTCCCCCGAGTCGCCGTACCGACGCCTCGTGTACGGCGTCGTCGGGGCCTGCGCTGACTCAGCGGCCTGCTGCTGCTGCCGCGTCTGCGGAGCGGGGGCAGCAGCAGCAGGCTCGACCACCGTCGGTGGGCCGTCCTCGGCTGCTGCAGTCGACGGCTCCGGCTCAGCGAACGTGACGGCCGGCGTCTCGGAAGGCTCGACGGTCATCACCGGGTCTTCGACCTCAGACTCTGGAGAAGACGCGATGGTCTGCTGCACTGCGCGCCGCGGCGCCGGGGGTGGTGGCGCAACCGTGCGGGAAGGCTCGACCGGCTGCTCGACCGGCTGCTGCGCCGTTCGATTCGCGCGGAGGAGGGACCCCGCCCCTCCCCCACTGTTCGGACGGCTTGGCGGACCGGAGATGATGCGGCCTGCGTCAGACATTCGCTTCCTCCGCCGCGTCAGCCTCAGCCTTGGTGAGTCGAGCGGTGAGTTCCTGGGTCACTGCGTACAGGCTGTCTGCAACGTTGCCGGCAGCCTGAGGGCCAGCGGAAATGTGCTTCGCCCCGCGGCGCAGAGCCTCGTACCACTTTTCCTGCTTCTGGACGCTCTTCTCGAGCTCGTGGACGAGGACTCGCTTCTTCCTCGCGGCCTTCGCGGTTGCGCCCGAGTGGCGGACGTAGCTGGTGAAGATGAACTTCCGAGCCTCTTCGCTTTCCAGGGCCTCGACAACGTCGTCGGCGAACTCCTGCCGCACCTTCGTCTCAGACGTACTCGAGTCGAAGTTCACCACGCCGAGGAGGTCCACCTCGGGGTTGATATCCACGATCTTGTCGAGGCGCCGAGCGGTCAGTCGGAGACCATCGATGCTCGCATCGTCAGCCTTCGCTGGGATGAGGATGTAACGAGCGGCCGCGACAGCAAGCATCTGGATGCTGTCGATGTTCGGCGGGCAGTCGAGCAAGATCAGGTCGTAGTCGTCGGCGATGACAGACAGAGACGTGGCAAGACTGAGGCGTGCTGCGGTGCCTTCGGTGCCGGACTGGCTCATCCGAGGGCTGATGCCCTTGTCGAGGATCTCGATGTGCTCCCCTCCCGGGAGCACATCGAGGTTCGGGCGCACGTCTTTCAGGGGCTGAAGGCGATCGCCGAAGAGGACGGCCTTCGACAGACCAGAGCCCTTGTCGTCGCCATCTGCGTACCTGTAGCCAAGGTCGAGCCCGAGGTTCCCCTGCGGGTCCAGTTCGATTACGAGGACTCGCCAACCTGCCTCGGCGAGAATCCCGCCGATGTTGGCGCAGAGGGTGGTCTTGCCGACGCCGCCCTTGTTGTTGATGACGGCGACGACTCGCTGAAGGGAGGATCGGTCAATGGTGAGTGACATCTGCTGCTCCGCTGCCTACGAGGGGTAGTCACCCGCTGAATGGTGACGCTGGTGTCACTGGTGTGACTGGTGTGACCAGGCTGCGCAACGTCTCGCGCATGTCCGTGCGAACCCAGCATACCTGCGTTACTGGTGAAGCCAGTCACAAAGGCGTAACTGTCTTGGGCTGCCCGGCAACACCAGTCACACCAGTCTTGCCAGCAAGCGTTGACGGGTGAGGCCGGCGTCACCAGTCATAACCGGCGTGACTGGGGTGCACCAGGCTTACTGGTGTGACCAGTGAACGCAAACCAGGATCACCAGCGTCACCAGTGTGCGGGAATCTGTCGAGATCGGACAAACGGCTACTTCCGTAGGTGACTGCCTCAAAATGGGGAGTCTCGTCGCTCAGAGAGGCATACAGAACCTTTCGCTGCGTTCTGGGCCTCGAGGGTCGTGGTGACTGGCCTGGCAGGTGATACCAGTGTGACCAGCCGTACCAGTCTTACCGGTGACACTGGTCAAAGCCGTAGACCCGAAACTTGATGCGTTCGCCGGCCTGACTGCTGTCGCCAGTCACACCGGTGCCCCTGGGCGGCGGGACCAGGCTCACCAGTCAGTCGCCGCAGAGTTGACGACGAGACCTCGAAGACAGCGGTCGCATCATCCGGGGGAGTGCTACGAACGAGCAAGAGCCTGGCGCGGGGGTTGGCCTCGCACTCATGAGCGACCTCCTCGAAGGTGACCGCGAGCAAGTCACAACCATCGACCACCTCTACAGCTCAATGGCCACTCTCGACCCCGCCCCAGCAGCCGAACGCCTCGCACTGCACCAGGTCGCCGACCTGACCACCGACTCATCTTCCTCTGGCAGACCAACACCTGGAAGATCGGTCGTACCGCTCCGTCGTCATCCGCGGACGAGACCGGTTCGCCATCGCCCTGCCGGCGATCCGTTTCGCCCGGCGCCACTCGAAACGGTAGTTGTTCCACTATCTTCCCACGCCACCCGAGGCAAGAACTTCTAGGAAACGAACCGCCGCCCAAGTGGGGGCGAGGACTAAACACCTTGTCTGCAAGGCTTGGGGACGCGGCGCAATCGTGGGGACCAAGCGAGGCAGCGGGCGAGCTGGATCAGGTCATATTGGTCGCGGAGCTCCGCTACACGGCCGAAACGGATGGTACGTGCAGCGCCGGCTAAGTCGTGAGTGCAAGCGGGAAACTGCGAGCTCTTCGGCTTCGGCGATCAGTATCGATCGAGTGCTTGACGGTGAGGTGGTGCCGGTGGACTGTGACCGGGGGGCAGTCGTGGCGTCATGAGGGAGTTCACACCGAACCTGATGCGTGCGCTACGGGGGTGGGGGAGTGGTGCGGCCCCTCTTGTGGGGGGGTGTGGGGCTGAGTGATGCTCCGTAAAGTCCTGTGAAGTTGCGCAGTGCAGCCATGGGGGCTGTGTCTGCTGCGACGTCTTGAGGGGTTTTTCTCGCGTGTTCGCTGCGTCGTGATCCGGTCGTGTTCGTGGAGTGATGCTGGCAGTGGTGACGTTGGTCGCCCTGCTTGGTTCGTTGTTGGTGGTGGTGTCGCAGCCGGCACCGGCGCAGGCGGCTGTGACCGGGTCGGGCGGGCAGTACGTGCCGATGCCGTCCAACGCCCGTGTGTTGGGTGGTGCGACCGAGAAGGGCGTGTTCCGCACGGTGCAGGTCGCCGGCGTGGCCGGGCTGCCGTCGTCGGGGATCGGCGCGGTGACGATGATGGTCACGATCGCTGACCCGTCGGGGTCGGGGCAGCTGCAGATGCGCGCCGACGCTGACGACACGACGACACTGATGATGATCTACAACTCTGGTGTCGGCGGGAACACGTCGAACACGGGCCTGCTCGCGGTGGCGGATGATGGCACGATCCAGGTGCGGACGGAGACGGCGCAGTCGAAGGTGATCATCGACGTCACCGGGTACTACACGTCGACGAAGAACGGTGTCTCGGCCGGTGGGTTCGTGGCGATGTCGCCCGCTCGCGTCCTGGACTCGCGTGGCGGGATCGGTGCCGCGCAGGGGCAGATCCCGGCAGGTTCGCAGCGCACGATCCAGGCGACCGGGTCGAATGGGATCCCGGCGGGTGCTGCGGCGGTCGCGGTGAACATCATCGTGATCAACCGTGAGGCCAAGGCCGGCTACGTGCGTCCCACGCCGACCGGTGAGACTCGCAGCACGGGGGTGCTGAACTACAACTCGACCGAGGGCCAGACGACGGCGATGAACGCGCAGGTCGCGTTGAGTGCCGACGGGAAGTTCAGCATCGACACTGCTGCGGAGGGCGGGAAGATCGACCTCGTCGTCGACATCCAGGGCTACTTCCTCCAGTCGAACCCGGGCGGTGGCTTCACCCCGCTGAACGGCCGGCTCATCGACACCCGCAACAGTTCGAGCATCGCCTCGGGCGCATCGTTCACGGTCCAGGTCGGCGGGGTGCAGGGGGCTCCGACGGTCGAGGGGGGACTGTCCGCAGTCGCCGTGACGTTCACCGCGGTCAACGACAGTGGTGCTGACTCGTACGCGAAGATGTGGGCCGACGGTGCCGCGGAGCCGGAGTCGTCGGCGATCAGCAGCGACCGGACCTCGAAGGTCACGAACACGGTCATCGCGCCGGTCGGTGCGAACGGGAAGATCCGCATCAAGAACATGGGCACGGCGGCGATGAACTACCTCGTGGACCTGCAGGGTGCCTACAACTCGCTGCCTGGTGGCCCGGGCAACACGAACCGGACCGGTCAGCGCACCTCGGCGACGACGCTGCCGTTCCCGATCACGGACCAGACCAACGCTTCCGTCGACGTCGGCACCGGCAACCTGCTCGTCACCACGACGGCGATGAGCCTGCCGGGTGTGACGCAGAACACCACGATCGGTGCCGCGTACAACTCCCGCAGCACCACCGTGGGGGATGCGAACACGATGGATGCGAACCGGTGGCAGTACGCCCTCGCCGGCGCGGGGGATCTCACCGCGAACGCCGACGGTGTCATCTACACCGACGCTGTCGGCACGGCGTGGCAGTTCCGTCCGTCGGGGGCTCAGGGTGCGTTCATCAGTCCGGCTGGTCTGCAGCAGACCCTGACCCGGACGACCCCGGCGGGTGAGAGCCCGCAGTACCAGCTGAAGGGCTGGACGACGAACCAGACCACGGTGTTCAACCTTGCGGGGCAGCCCACCAAGGTGAAGGACCGCAATGGCAACATCGTAGACTTCACCTTCGACACGGACGACCGCTACAAGCTGACCAGCCTCGTATCCACCGCTGGCACGGCCGCGCAGAAGACTGCGACGTCGTCGTACGCGAATCGGACGCAGACGTTCACGCAGGGCTCCGGGTCAAGTGCTCGGTCGGTTTCGTGGGCGAAGAACGCCACGGGTGACATCACCACGTACACGGAAGCCACCGGCAAGCAGACCACTTTCGGGTACACCAACGGCGACCTCACCACGATCACCGCACCCGAGGGCGGCGTGACGGCGTTCACGTACGACTCGTCCGACCGGATCACCAAGGTCGAGCAGCGCAACACCACCGCCGGTTCCCCGGGCACCGCTGTGACGCGGTTCTCGTTCAAGGACGACAACACCACGCTGGTTGCAGACCCGCGGTCCGACCAGTCGGCAGCGGTCGCCGACGCCAAGCACACCACGTACACGCTCTACGACACCGACCTCGTGAAGAAGGCCGTCGACCCGGCGGACCGTGAGCGGGGCCGCGAGTACAACCCGGCGAACAACGGCGTCACAACTGCGACCGTCGGGAAGGAAGACGGTACGGGTGACTCTGCTCAGTCGAAGTCGACGAACGAGTACGGCAAGAACGAGAGCCAGTCGCTGACGAAGAGCACGAGCAGCTCAGGTTCGTCGTCATCTGCGACCTATGATGCGCCGGGGGCCGCCAACAAGTACCTGCCGTCCTCGACCACGGACTCCGCGGGCGACAGCACGTCGTACGAGTACAGCGGGGTCGGCAACCAGACCTCCACCAGCACCGGAGGTACCGCGGACGCGGCGAAGGCGGAGCTCGACTACAACTCCGACGGCACCGTCAAGACCGCGACCGCACCCGGCAACGGCGGTAACCCAACGAAGTACGAGTACGAGAACAAGCAGCTCAAGAAGGTCACCGCGCCGAACAACCCCTCGAGCAACACTGACATCGTCGGCGCGAAGGAGTACACGTACGACGCGTTCGGGCGTGTGCGGACTGAGACCGACGGTCGCGGCAACACGACGACCTACGGGTATGACAACGACGACCGAACCACCTCGATCGCCTTCAGTGACGGCACCGCCACGGTGACCAGGTCGTACGACGGCAACGGCAACCTCCTCACCGAGACTTCCGCCACCGGCACCATCACCAACACGTACGACCAGCGGAACCGCCTCACCTCCACGGTGAACACCGCCGGTGGTGGAACGGTCTCCTACGGTTACGACCTCGCTGGCAACACCGTCACAGTGACGGACGCGCAGGGGGCAGGTGACGCACGAGTACGACCCGTCGAACGTGCTCACCGCGACGACGTACCCGACCAAGGCGGGTACGGCGAAGCAGGTCTACCTGACCGACGACCACGGACGACGCACCGACACGTGGCTCGGCGCCCCCAGCAACGCGACTGCCGGCGTGCAGCCGGCGTCGTGGACGGGGCACCAGCAGGTCGAGTACGACTCCTCCGGAAAGATCACCCACATCAAGGCTTGGACGGGCAAGGACGCCGCGCTCGAGGTGAACACGAAGTACTGCTACCAGTTCGAGGCGCCGTCTGACGGCACCTGCGACGACAGCGACAAGTCCAAGGACCGCAGCAAGCTGCAGTGGACCCGCGACGGCTCTGGGCAGGCCACGAAGTACGGGTACACCTCCGGTCGACTGACGAAGATCACCCAGTCCGGCGGCGACACCCCAACCAACTGGGTGTTCACCTACGACAAGGCCGGCAACCGCACCCGCGCCACCGCAACCAACGCCACCACCGAAGCGACGGTCAGCGACCAGCAGCTGAGCTACAACGCGCTCGGCCAGATCACCACCACTGGGTACGCGTATGACAAGACCGGCAACATGACCGCCTCGCCGGGTGCGACGTACACGTACAACGGTGCGCAGCAGATGACGTCCTCCACGAAGGACGGCAAGAAAACCACGTACGAGTACGCCGGCGCGGACATGAACAAGCTGCTCTACCAGGCGACCGACGGGGGAGCGGAGTACGGCTACACCTATGGCACGTCCGACTCGAACGGTGTCCCCGTGATCAGCAGCCGCGAGCTAGTTGGCACCGGCACGGCCGCGGTAATCAGCGACCCGACCACCGGCCAGCCGCTGGATCTTCGGACCACAGACGGCACGACGAGCATGTACGTTCTCGACGGAATTGGAAACCCAGTCGCCTCGATCGCGGACACCGGCGCCGTGGCCTACAAGGTGACGTACGACGCATACGGCAAGGAGCAGGTCAGCGCCGACGGCGGCAGCAGCGCGCAGTGGCAGCAGAACCCCTACGGATACAAGGCCGGTATCCGCGCCAGCAACACCGACACCGGGCTCACCAAGTTCGGCTACCGCTGGCAGTCCTCCACCACCGGCACCTGGATCGAACGTGACACCCTCGACGCGCCCCTCAGCCCGAGTAACGCGAACCGTTACGCGTACGCCGGTCTCGATCCGATCAACTCATCAGACTCGAGTGGTCGCTCGACCATTGGTGTTGGAGTGCAGGGGTGCTACTGGATCTGCGGAGGAGTAACGTACTCGGTCGATTCAAGCGGCCATACTGGCCTTACGTTCTCATTGGGGGCTGGCAACCCAGGCGTTGGAGGGTCGGTGTCAAGTAGTACCGGCAATGTTGGTACTGGTTTCGGTGGTGACGTTTCGTGTAGCGCCGGCTACGGATCGATCAGCGCGGATACAGGCGGTAACGTAGGTGGATCAGTGGGTACAGGGTACTCGACGCCATTCTGTAGCGCTTCCGTGTCACAATCGTTCCAGCTCAGTTAGGATAAAATGATGTTGAGCACCTTGGTAGTTCTGTCCGCGGTGACCGCCGCTATCCCCAAGGATGGCAATTCTCTCCCGCCGTGGTTGTTTATCATCTTCATTGTTGTAATTGTTGGAGTTGCTCTAGCCTTATTCCTCCAGCGCAAGAAGTAGTCTGGCTAAGCGTCGAGGTGGTGGCGTTCCGTCCCGGTGCTCGTAGCCGTGCCATAACGCGATCGACTAGTCATCATGGAGGGCCGCTCCGACCGGGTGGTGAGGCGGGTGGCGTGGGAGAACGGTGCGTTCTTCCTCACCAATGTCGACGGCGACACTGAGCTTGGTGCGTTCCACCGCCTCGAGCACACCGTTCCGGCCGCGGAAACGATCCTGAGTGGTCCGTCGTATGAGCCGCCGTCGACGGCGTAGCTGCTGTGGCAGGGCCTGAACGCGGAATCGGACTGTCGGCATAGCGTTCTTCACGCTGCCCCGCGGGGCCGACACGGCGGCGTTGTAGCGCGCGGTCGGTTGTTCTCGGGCCCGAACCATCAGCAACCGCCCGCGACCTTCCTGCCTAGCCGCTGACGGCACTGAGGCTCCCTCAGCGGAGTGGTGCTGCGGCGGTCAGCGGATGATGGGCGCCGCGGCGACGAGCATGCCAGCACCGACTGCGAGGGCTGCGAGACCGGCCCATTCCCACCAGGCCATCCGCCGGGCACCGCGGGGTGTCCGCTGCCGCCGACGTGAACGACGTCGACGGGGACGTGTGCCTGCCATGGTCCGCACGGTACGCCGACTGGTCTTGCGGCATGCTGATGATGGCGGTGGGGTGGTTCCTGCTGTCAGCGGGGCGTGGTTCCGACCTGATCGGCGCAGCCACGCCCCGCGCCTTACGGCTCGGGTGGTGTGGGATTCTTATCCATGACCATCACATGGGTGGTCATCTCCCTGATCTATGCGATACCTGCCGCGATCCTTTTCGCGCTCGTTGGGGCGGGCGCCGGAATTGTCACGTCTTGGTTGTGGCGTCAGTGTGATCGTCGGGGGAAGCCGCGGAGCCAAGCAGCAGCGATCATCGTCACAGGCGGGACCGTGGGTATGTGCGCAGGTCTGGCGCTCACCTGGCTGTTAAACAGTGTCTTCACCGGAGCCTCGGTCGCTCCGGTAGCCGCGGTTGTCGCCTCCGCCGTTGCTGGTCTGAGCCTGCGAAGGCTCAATCGGCGGGCAGCGCAGTCCCCCTAAACGACGAAGCGTTTCACTTGCTCATCATCTTCCCGTTGCAACAACTTCTTGAAACTGCCGTGCCAGGCGGTGCCGAGCGGCGGTGTGGTTGCGCTCGCGTCGTCCCCAGGAGTTTCGAGCGGTCCACGGAGCGGAAGCGGCTGAATGGTGTCTAGGCGTCGGCGCCCCGCCTCGAGAAGTGCTGCTCGGGCAGGGTGCCGACGCTGGTGGTGGTTGCAGGTCAGTAGCCGCCGGTAGTGGGCATGTTGGCGGCGGCGCTGAAGATGACGATCGAGAAGATGATGCTGAGCACGATCGAGGCGCCGCTGATGATGACGCCGGCGAGGGCGAGACCGTGGCCGCGTTCGCCGGTGCGCTTGATCTGCGTCAGCGCGATGATCGAGACGATTAGGCCGGCGATGCTGACCACGAACGCGAGGATGAAACCGACGATCGCGAGGACGCTATACCGGTCTGAGGATGCCTGCTGCTGGTACGGCTGCGCGGAGGCGTTGTTGTTAGCGGAGGGGGTGGCGTCGCTCATCGCGTCGCGTCCTTTCGGGTTGGGTCAGCCACCCCGTCCAACATGTGCCGGACCGACGTGGAGCGCTCGGGACGTGCGCTTCTCTCAGCATGGCCGCAACGTCGAGCTCACGCATCATTGCGACGCCCCCACTTGTGGAGTGTTGAAAACCTATAGGTTCTCGAGACGCCGGCGTGAGACACATTGTCGCGTCGACGATGCCAGCAGTTGGGCAGGGTTGGTCTGTCTCGGTAAGTCGTCTCGACCTGGTGAGGGCCCTGTCGCGTGATCATGGCGGTTTGTGAGACGCGGTGTGTTGCAGGGGGGGGCTTGAGGGAATCCGCCGACGAACGCGCGCTTTTGCTCTCTCCCTGGGAACGGCGAGGGGCCCAGTAAGAGGATCGGCCACCGGGACGCCACGGATGCCAACTGGTTCGATAGATGAATGACGACGCCTGATGCGCAGCGCGGCCGTCGAGGAGTCGTCCTGGCCCTGGCCGTGTTGACTGTCGTTCTGTGGCTCATCGCGCTCGCATTGGGCACGGTCGCGTTGGTACTCCTTCTCAGGGTTGAAGCCCCCGCAAGTCGAATCAGCTTCATCGTCGCCGCCTGGTTCCTGACGCCCGCGATGCCGGCAATAGGTGCGACCGTTGGGCTTGTAGCCGTTCGGCGGTCTTCGCGACGGCGTAGCGCTCGACCGGTGACGCATCCGTCTGGGACCGACACACCTTCATAGTCCGGTAGCCGACCGGCTGACGGGCTCCGAAGAATCACGAGAAGGGAGCGGGGTGCCTGCGGTAGTTCGGGTCTACCACGGGCACCCCGCTCTGCTGCGGCTTGGTCGGGCCGACGCTGATGCGTGAGGTGAGACGCACGGGCACCTGGGTCGGGTGCCGGTGGTTAGGTCTCTGCGCAGCTCGGGCAACGCTAGGCAGGTGCTTCGTACCCCGTTCTCAGGTCGATGCTCGGAGAGCGCTGCGGGTGTGAGGCGGGGCTGCAACGGGGCCGCGGTCACGGAGCACGCTGGTGGCATCACCTGTCGCGATTGGAGTCGGATCATGAATCCTGTGTCGTACTTGTCCAGCATCGGTGTGAAGAGCGAGCACGCCTACATCGGCGGGTTCGCGTCGATCGGGCTGTCGTTGCTGAGCTGGCTGATCTCTCGTGGGAAGAAGTCCGACAGCAAGGCACAGTCCGACCGGTGGGGCATCTTCATCGGCCACTGGGCGCCCACGTTCATGGCGCTCGGTGTGGCACTCACCCTCGAAGAACGCAAGTAACCCACCCCACAGCCCGACAACCTGTTTGGAGATAGCGATGACTGACACCACCCCCTTCGGCAACCCCGACGAAGCATCCCTCGAGGGCCCCGACATCGAGGTCCCCACCAACGACGAGGACGGCACCGTGAAGCCGGACGGTCTCGGCGATGACGGCACGATCCCGAACCACCCGGACGGCGTCGCCGCCGGCCTCTCCGACACCGACTCGCACTTCAACCCCGAAGAAGACGGCGACCACGAGTAGGGCACCGCTATAACGGACGAGCCGCCCCGACCATTTCGGTCGGGGCGGCTCGTCGTCGTGGTGGCTGGCTATCAGTCGATCTGGACGACGCGGACGTGGACGACAGTGATGTCCACGCCTGCGGCGACGAGCTGAGCCAGGAGCAGATCGTGGACGCGTGCGGCGGTCTTGGGGGCAGGGAACTCATCAGTGACCGCGATCGCGATCGTCGCTTCCGTCCCGTCGACGTGGATGAGGTCATCGCTCGGGGCGTCGACGTCACGACCACTGAGTGCAGTGAGGGCGGTGACGAGGGTGCTGCTGCGGGTGGGCGGGTAGATGCGGTGCACGCCCCGAACCGCGCGGGCGGCGGCGGCGATGCCGGTGAGGATGGGGGCGAGGGTGTCGGTCACGGGGTGATCTCCTTCGCCGGGGGCTGCTCGAGGTGCAGGTCGCGGATACTGATATTGATGCCGGCGACACGGAGCCGGGTATGACGAAGCAGTTCGTGATGGATCGCAGCGCGAACCCGGTCGGTGACGCCAGGGATGGAGTGGCCGTAGAGGATCGTCGCGGCGACCGTGACGGTGACCTCAGCGGCCGGGTCGGTGACATCACCGTCGAGGGAGCACCGGCCGATGAGGAGACCGTCGACAGCGTCGCCAGCACGGCGGATCAGGGCCCGGACGCTGCCCTCGGTAAGGACGATGTCCTCGCTCAGCGTTGAGGTGGACACGGGGATGTCGCGGCCGGCGGCGGCTTCGAGGGTGATGTTCTGCAGGATCCCGGTCACCCAGGAGTCGTCGCGGTCGGGTTCGTCGAGGGCGTCGGCTTCGAGAAGGTCACCGGCGAAGAGCCGGACCCGGCTGATCGCCGCGAGAGCGTTCTGGCAAGCGGCAGAGTCATCGATCGACGGGTCAGCGGGGCGCATGCCGGCGTCGAGGTAGTCGGTGAGCTCGTCGATGCTGTGCCCGTCGAGGTCGTCGGGTTCCAACGCGAGGACGGTGAGGTCGTCGCCGTCGGGCGGAGTCGTGGTCATCGCCATCCCTCCAGCTGCGTAATCATGTTCTTCCTCGCCCGCGACAGTAGCCCCCGCACGGTGGACGCCGGCAGGTCAAGTTCCTCACCGATCTGGTCGTATGAGTACCCGGCGACTTCTTTCAGCAGCCAGCAGCGCCGCTGCTCCTCGGGCAGGTTCTGCAACGCCAGGTTCGCTGCCTCCCGCCGAGAGGTCGCCTCCACGATCCGCGCCGGGGTGTGCTCATCGGGTCCGGCGACATCGGTGTCGTCGACGTCGTCATGGAACCGGCGGGCACGGATCCGATCAATGCACCGCCGCGACACGATCCGCATCAGCCACGACTTCACCTTCGCCGGGTCCTCGAGACGGCTGATCGTCTGCCAGGCGGTGACGAACGTCTCCTGCACCACGTCGTCGACCTCATCGGAGGAACCGAGGGTGCGGCGCGCGTACGCCCGCATCAGCGACCCGTACCGGCGGACCAGGACCTCGAACGCGCGGACATCCCCATCGGCTGACCGTTCCACCAACGTGGTGTCGTCCGCGTGCTGCAATGCGACACGGGCGGCGGACTCGGGCATACCGGTCATCTTTGCACCCGAACCGTGTTCGACAAGAAATCTCACCCGACGGTGTGACGAAACCGTGGCTCGCTCCGACCTACCAGCGAACACACCCCTACCCCGTCAGTCACGGGGCTGACACGGATGGAGCACCCCATGGCGGACACCACGCAGAAGATCACCCCCACGACGGCCGCGCCGGTCGGCAACGCTTCCGGTATCGGCGGAACGACCGACGTCAACGACAGCGTCGTGGCGAAGATCGCCGGCATCGCCGCCCGCGAGGTCACCGGCGTCCACGCCCTCGGTGGTGGTGCCGCGCGTGCGCTCGGCGCGATCCGGAATGTCGTCAACAGCACTGACCTCGCCCAGGGCGTCAGCGTCGAGGTCGGCGACACCGACGCGTCCGCGGACGTCACCCTCGTCGTGGAGTACCCCTTCAACGTGGTCCAGGTCGCCGACCAGGTGCGCGTCGCCGTCGCCACCGCGATCACGGACTACGTCGGCCTCACCGTCACCGCTGTGAACGTGTCCGTCACCGACGTCAACATCCCCACGGACGGCGATGACCCGGCCGACGCGAACTAGTCCGCAACGTCCCCTTCCCCTCCCCAGCCCACCTTGATGCGGCGCCTTTGGTGGCGCCACACTCGGCTGCTGCACGGAGTCCGAGCTGCCGCGTTCGGAGTGATCCTGGCAGCTGGCATCATCCGCTGGCACGTCCACCCAGAGCACCGCCGCAGCCCCTGGCACCCACGCCCCGAAGAATCTTTCGCTCCAGGTGTGACGAACTTGGGTGATGCCACGACCTACCGGTAGAGGCGCAGCCTCCACACCACCGGGACGCATCGCAGTGTCCCTCAGCCGAACGGAATCAGCATGACGCGAGGACAGCTCCGCGCCGCAGGTCTCGACTTCACTGAAGTCCGAGAACACCGCCGCACCCAGATCCTGCTCGGCACCGCCCTCCTCACCGGGATCGTAAGCATCACCGCAACCACGGCCGCGCTGCTGCTGCTCGCCGCATGACACGGCCGGTAACGGCGGCACGATCGATCGAGGAACTCCGGAGAATCCCCGCGCAGTGGCGCCGGCGGGGACTGACCCCACCGCACGAACTCGCCGCCATCATCCACCGCCGAACCACCGCCACGTTCACGATCCCTGCCTACCGGGAACCCGTCTACGCGGACTTCTTCCGCACCCCTGCCGCGGAATGCTGATCCCTACCGACCTCACCCCTGAGCATCGGGCGCTGCTGCAGCGACTGCAGCGACTGGAACACCTCATCCTCATCCCGCCGACACCCCAGCTCGGCACCGTGCGAAACGAGACCCCATGAGCTTCCTCGGCTTCCTCCTCCTCGGCCTCATCGCCGGAGCGATCGCGAAATTGATCCTCCCCGGCAGGCAAGGCGGCGGATGGTTCACCACTCTGATCCTCGGCGTCATCGGCGCGCTTCTCGGCGGCTGGCTCGGCGGCCTGATCTTCCACGTCGACTACACCGGCTTCTTCAGCATCCAGTCCTGGATCATCGCCATCGCAGGCTCCATCATCGTGCTCCTGCTGTGGGGCCTGCTCACCCGGCGCACCCCCCGAGCCTGACCGCCGCCTCCCAAACCGGGGTGGTGGTGGCGGATTCCATCCCGCCACCACCACCCCTCCCTCACGATTTATGCCACACCTTGCCGACGGCAACATCCTCACCGCGATCACCCACGCGATCCCTTGCGCCGTCTACACCTGCACCGATCGCGCCACCCCCACCAAGGGCGCTCCGGCCCTTGGTGGGGTGCCGCTTCGGCTCTGCGCACACCACCTCATCTGCTGGCGTGACTACCGCCCCAACCTCCTGGACCGCACATGCTGACACCACTGCTGCACCCCATCACGGACACCGAGTGGGCCATCGACGACGCCGCCACCGGCGCCCGCGTCGGTTACATCGTTCGGGAGAACGGCGACTACTACCTCACCGACACCACCGACCGAGACCTCGGCAGCTTCTTCACCCCTGAGCAGGCTGTGTACGCGCTGCCATCCTCGCTGACGCCAACTGCAGTCACAGAACCGCGTTCATGACCGCGAGGAACCAACACCGGCACCGCAGCGCTCCCGCTGACCACGACGCACTCACCCGTACCGGCTACAGCCTCGGTGTGCTCCTGCAGCGACGACGCCGCACCTGGATCACGATTGCCGCACTCACCGTCACCGCAGCCATCACCGCCGTGCTGTTTCGCCGGCAATAGCCGCATGGCATCACTCGGGATCGCATCCGCACTACGGGTCGTATCTGACATCGTTTCAGGCTTCGCGGGAAGGTGAACGCATGGTAATCTACGACGCACGCCCGATCCGACTAGCAGGGCAAGTGCTCTTCGATCTGCTCGTGGTCGCAGGAGGCGTCGCTGCCGTCATCCTCGGCCGCGCGCTCACGGCGGCAATTAGTGGGCTCTCGGACATCGGTACTCGAGTACACGCGGAAGGGTCCGCGTTCCAGCAGCAGCTCGCCAAGACCGCGGCCGCGCTTGGCAAGATCCCGTTCGCCGGCGACACCGTCAGTACACCACTCCGGCAGGCGAGCCGGAACGCTGGTGCGATCGCCGACGCCGGCACACAGCAGCACGACGCGACCGTGCACGTAGCGCACCTGGCCGGCGGAAGCGTGATCGTGATCCTGCTGCTGATGCTCCTCCTGACCTGGATCCGATACCGCGGCCGGTTCATCCGCACCGCGACCGCAACAAACAGAGTTGGTCGGACCCCCGCAGGCACCGAACTCCTCGCCGTTCGCGGGCTGCACCGAAATACTGCTGCGACACTCGGCACAGATGTTGTGGACCGGTGGCGGCAGCGCGACCCAGCAGTCATCGCCGCCCTCGCGGACATAGAACATCGCGCCAGCGGGCTCCGCGCCCGCGGTACTGAATTCTGAACGATCCCTTCAGGGCAACGATCGGCTAGCGGACACCGCCCGAGCCAGCCCCCCCGAGTACCGTGGGCGCCGTGACGGATCGCTGGATAGACAACGTGCCTGATGCTCCGGCCGGTATCCTGGGGGCTTGGTTCAACGCCCTAGTGGGCGGTGCACTTGTCCTGGGGGCACCAACCATCGCATTCACCACTGGTGAAGCCCCGGCGAGTGTTCTGCTCGCCATCGCAGCCCTGGTGCTCTTCGGTTTTCTGGAAGTCGTCTTCGTCTACAAGCTCTATCAGCGAATCGCCGGTCGACGCGCGCTTCGCGCAGGGCGCGACGACGATTGAGGATCGGATCGCGGGCGTTCACCCCTCCGTAGGCCGATCATCAGGCGGCCTCCGGTCCGGAGGCGGTGACTGTGAGTGCCAGAACGATGACAGTCGCGCCGATCAAGACTCCGATCGCGCCAGCACCGATTATGCCCACGCGCGCGAGTCGCGGCCGGAATGGTACTCCGAGCCTGCCCAGGATGACTTATAGATGGCGCGTGCAAATCCGCGCGAGGTTGTAATCACGCCGATGCTGGCGACGACCACAAAGCACCCCATGGTGACCATCGCAAGTTGCTGTCCAGACATCGGGGCTCCGTTTCCGCTCCCAAGCACGCTACTCAGACCTGGGGCGCGGGCTTTGAGCTGTCCCGTAAGGCGGTCGTTCACCGCTACACGACAGTTGTCGCTCACAACGAGTTCCGTTGCCTACGGCCGCCTGACCAGGGATATTCCCGTATGCCTGTCCCGCAAAAATGCCCGGTGAAGGGGCGCTAAACGCTACTCGCCGACGACGTTGCCAGCGGCTGCGTCGGTGGCAGCGGGGGAGATGGGTGTCGCGAGCATCCGGTAGAGGGTTGTGCGGTCGATGCCGAGCCCTTGAGCGACAGTGGTCTTCGGAACCCCGGTGCTGATGAGGCGGCGTGCTTCGCTGATCTGGTCGTCGGTGAGTTTGCGGTTGCGGCCCTTGTACTTGCCGGCGGCCTTGGCGATGCGGATGCCCTCGCGTTGGCGTTCGCGGATGAGGGTGCGCTCGAACTCGGCGAATGCGCCGAGGAGGTTCAGCATGAGCCGGCCGATCGCGTCGTCGGTGTCGCGGCTGTAGGTCTGCTGTTCCTTCACGAACTCGACCGAGGCGCCCTTGGCCGTGATCTCGTCGACGATGTCGCGGAGGTCGGCGAGGGAGCGGGCGAGCCGGTCCATGGATGCGACCCGGACGACGTCGCCGTCACGGACGTACCCGATGCAGTCGAGCAGCGCGGTCCGGTCGGCGCGGGAGCCGCCGGAGATCTTCTCCTCGAACACTCGATCGACGCCGCCGATCGTCTCGAGCTGCCGGTCGAGGTTCTGATCGGCCGAGCTCACCCGAACGTACGCGACGATCTGTGTCTTGTGTTGCACCACTACTAGACCCTTGCACACTTCTGCAGCAAAAGGACCAAATGGCACCCCAGAACCACGCGAATTGACCATTCGGACCGGTGTTGCGATGGGGTATACCCCAACTCTGCGCTCTTGGGCTTCGTCTGCCGTCACGGCGTCGGTACCGTCAGCCATACTTGAGCCATGCCCGACTTCTACACCTACGCCCGCGTTCTCTCGGTTGACGATGACAACGAGTGCGCATGGCTCGAGTTCCCGAACGGATTGATGGCCGAGCTCGACGTCTCAGAGTTGAACGACGTTGTAGCGGGATCCTTCATACGGGTTTCAAACGACCTCGAATACGTTAAGGAAGCACCAGAGGGCGCTGGCTTCCCACGCCAGTTTCAAACTATCGGCACCCTCAAGCATACTGCGGGATCTAGGGCACTCATCGAGATAGGGGGGAAGGTTGTCGCCGCTGATAGTGAAAGCATTGAGAACCCGACAGTTGGCAATTTTTACGCATACAATGATTCTATGCGCCGATGGTTACCTCTCAGCGCCACGGAGGCAAAGATCGTTTCTGGCAACGAGGCCGGAGAAGACTTACCATTTCGTGTGGACGATCTTCGCGAAGCGGGCAGCGGGTTGGCGGCTGTTGGCGGATTCGAGGAACGGGCAAGGGAACTCTCTCGTTTAGTGCGAGCAAGCTTCCTCACACGGGAGCCGGATTCCGTCGACACCCAGGAGAAAGCAATTTCAGGAGCCATCTTCTTCGGTCCACCCGGTACTGGGAAGACGCACCTTGCTCGCGCAATTGCTGAGGAAACAGGCGCGCAACTTATTACCGTGAGTGGACCTGAACTCGTCAGTAAATGGGTTGGCGCCACTGAGCTGGTCATCCGTCAACTTTTCCTACTTGCGCGTGAGCATCCTCGTTCAATCATCTTCTTCGACGAGTTTGACACCATTGGGTCGCGTAGAAGTTCGGACTCAGAGGACTATGTCAACCGACAGGTCGGTCAACTTCTAGCAACCATGGACGGAGCTGACGTACGGACCCGGCCGTTCGTGATCGCCGCCACGAACCGGCTTGAAGATGTAGATCCTGCTTTTCTGCGGCCTGGACGTTTCGATCACCCCGTCGAATTCAAACTCCCCAACGCTTCGGAGCGCGCCCAAATCGTGCGCGTGCAAGCCAGGGAGTTCCCGAAGGTTACCAATGATGTCTTGGCGTGGATCGCTGCAGTCACAGATGGCTGGAGTCCGGCAGAACTTGGGTTGATCTGGACTCGGGCAGCGGCTCAGCAGCGTCTTTCCAACGCTCCGTATCTGTCCTTGGAGCACGTGATGCTCGGATACGAGGGTGCCCGCGAGCAACACACTCTCATCCGACGGGCTCGGGACGCGTGGGATCTAGAGGAAGCGAAGAAGAGCTGATGGTATTTCGATTGTTCAGCCGGCGGGTAACGACTGACGAGTCGCCAATTCGAGAATTTGCTTACCTGGATGAGGTAAGCGTCGAGAGCCTGTTGGCATCCGTTGACGGCGAGGTGTTGGTTCAAAGAACTTCAACGGAGAGCCGCTCGAGCGAAGCGGGACTGGGGGGCAGTGTCGGAGCAAGCACTCCATTCGGTAAGGCAAGCTTCGCACCTACGCTCAAGCAAACGCGCGGTAACGAGGTTCAAGAACTTCGTAAATCGGTTGCGCAATCGGCGTTTGCGCGTTTTCGCAACAAGAACTTCAACCGGTTTGTCATTCGGCCGCTTCGGCTTCCTGTCTCGAAGCGCATACAGCGCAAGATTCATGACCGCGATCCGAAGGCGCTCCGCAAGTATGGTCAGGGCCTGCCTCTTCGTGATTTGCAACGCGGTGATCTCCTCGAGATTGAAACCACCATCGCAGCTGCCGATATCTTCAAGGTACGAACCGCCGTGTCGGCCATTACTGACGTCGTGGACGCTAATCCGTCCTTCTTAACGACAGAGTTGCGGGACCAACTCGATTTGGCGAAGCCGCTCGTGACGCTGATCGACAGCTTGAACGGCGATGCCATTCCCGTTAGGGGAGAAGCTGCAAGTGTCACTATTGCTGATGTCGCGGGTGAGCCTTGGCTGGTCAGTGCGAGCGCCAACCCCGGAACCACCGGCAGATCGGTGACGTTAGAGTCGCAGACGTTTGCTCGCTGGTTCTGGGGGGACGTCGGCCGTATCCTGTTCAGACCGGCGCGATATAAAATGCTTTGTCGTATCTTGTCTGCCGACATTCGCGACAGTCCTACCAACTCGTACGTCGGGTCGATACTTCGTACGGTCAGTGAGGACCTTGCTGAAACCGTTGACGGGCTTGGTTCGACCTTCCTGAGCGCGCTTCGGGCGGGCCATCAGGAGGCAGTAGGTGTTGGCGGTCCCACCTCAGTCCGAGAAGTCATTATCCGGTACCTGCAACTTGTCTCCGAGTTGGCGGGGGTGGACCAGCTGGTGCTTTCACCGGAAGAAATGAAAGCTTTCGCAAGGATTGATGTAAAGCAGCTCGCCGTGTCGGCTCAGGCGGAATTCTTCCGTGGTATCGATAACGCTATTGCGTTAGACCCATCTGTGGTATCGGAAGTTGCTAGAGCAGACCTGCGTGACGCCGTAAGAACCGAATTCGGGCTATGGCCTTGGTCGGAGGGGCCTCAGCTCGAGGACACGGAGGCTGAGCCGGAAGCTTTGCCCTTGCTCGAAGTTGCCATCGTGGCGGTGTACTGGTGAGCGAGGTGCAGATGTGCCGGTACCTACGGTTTTTGACATAAGAGCGCGGTATCGGCCTGTGGCAATGTGGTGCGGTGTAGCAAGCGGAGGGTGACGTGGATCTTGATGAGGTTGTAGCTGCGGTTGGTATGTCGCCGAAGATGGTGCGTGCGTGCGTTGCTGCTGGGGTTGCTCGTGCGTCGGGGGTAGGTGGGATGCAGGTGTTCTCGGAGGATGCGGTGGCTCGGTTGCTGTTTGCGGCGAAGATGCGGCCAATTCGGCTGCCGCTGGGGGATGTCGCGGTGATCGTCAACAGTCTTTGGGGTAAATCGGGAGCTGCCGGAGGGGAGGAGCATCGCGGTGGTGTCGGCGCGTCCGATTGGGTGCAGAAGCTTCGCGCGCGGCGGGCGGATTTGACTGAGCAGTTGCGAGCGGTTGACGACGTGCTGGAGGCCGCTGAGCGTGTGGGCTGATGTCCCGCGACATGGACTTCGCTCGCGTTGCGTGTCTGCTGCAGGTGGACGGGAACGGGAACGGCCGGAGCGTCAGGGGTGTGACGATCCGGCCGTGGTCGGGACTGTAGGAGGGGTTATTTCCCGAGGCGTCGGAGGGCGATGCCGAAGAGGGAGGTGACGAGGCCGAGGCCGATGGCGAACGCGGCGGTGCCGAACGAGACCACCGACGTGAACAGCGACGCACGCAGAAATGACGCGTTCATGATGACGGGCCGGTTCGGGTCGTCCTGGGGAGTTCGGCGAAGGTTTTCCCGTCGCTGATGGCGGTGGCGTGGGTGTTGATGATTTCGGCTTGCGCGTAGGCGGTGAGGGGGCCGCGGACGGGGCGTTCGGGGAGGAGCTTGCTGTCGGGGGAGACGGCGATCTTCTGCGCGGTGAGTTCGGCGGAGACCAGACGCCACACCACGGCGCCGGTGGCGCTGAGGACACCGCCGGCGAGGATGCCGATGGTGCCGATGTTGCGAACGGTGCGGACATGCTGACGGCGAGAGCGTGTCATTCGAGGAGTTCCTTCTGCTGCGTCGGACAGGGGCATCCGGCTCCGGGTGCGGGGGAGGTTAGTGGGCGGCGTCGTAGGCGTCGCGGACGGCCTGGCTGATCCGGCCACGGGAGGAAACCTCGTACCCGTTGGCAGCGGCCCACTCGCGGATCTTCGCGAGCTCGTCCGGGTTGCTACGGGTCTTGCTGCTCGAGCTGCCGCGCCCGCTCCGGCTCGTCACCTTGCGGGCGGCGGCAACGTAGTCGGAGAACGCTTCACGCAGCGCGTCGGCGTTGTCGTCGGTGAGGTCGATCTCGTAGTGGCTACCGTCGAAGGAGAACTGCACGGTCTTGCCGGCGCCTTCTGTGATGGTGTCGCCGGTGAGGTCGTCAATGAGGTGGGTCGTGACTTTCTGTGCCATGTCCTCTTGTGTAGCACCACGGTGCAAAAAAACCGATGTGCACGCCGGCAGTAATACCGCCATGCTATGACCGCGTACACCTCTTGCGCCTTCGAAATCTCTACCAGCCAGGACGGCAGAGCTCGTCGTCACCCTGAATGAAAGGACGCGCCGCAATGAGCGACGCCACGCCCTCCCAGCCCAACCCCTACAACGGCAATGCGCAGCCGTATCAGCAGTCGCCGGGACAGTCGGACCGGTACAGCGTCCTCGCGATCGTCGGCTTCATCCTCGCGTTCGTGGTCAGCATCGGCGGCCTGATCGTGTCGATCATCGCGCTCACGCAGATCAAGCGCACCGGTGAACGCGGCCGCGGTCTCGCCCTCGCCGGCATCATCATCAGCGCAGCATCGATCGTGCTGTCCATCGTCTTCGCGATCGTCATCTTCGCCGCCGCCGCGAACGCACCCTCCTACAGCGGCTACTGAACGAACAGGGGCCCGCGAACCCCGAAGACAGCCCACCGTTGTGCCGGCTCCCCCGGCGCAACGGTGGGCTGCTCTGTGCAGTCAAGCCGCGTGATTTGCTCTCACGATCCAGCCGATGCGGGCAGGCCGTCTCGTATCCGTCGCGGCCAACCTGGCTGGTGCAGCCCCGGTACTACGCCGTAGTCAACGGGGCTGCGTCGACTGCTGGAATGCCGCCGTGATGTGCTCGAGGAGAGCGGGGAGTTGTCGGTCGAGGAAGTGGCCACCGTTGGGCACCTGCTGGAGTACCGCGCCGAGGTGGTCTGCGAGCGTGGCGCTGGCTTGCGGCGGGACGATGCTGTCGGTGTTTGAGGTCAGCACCGATCGGAACTGGGTGCGTGCGCGAATCTGTGGGTAGTCGACCGCAGCGGGTGTCGTGAAGGGATCCAGGGTGGGCAGGGTCGGCACCGGTGCGTCGAACCCGGACACCATGATCAGTCCTCCCAACTGCCACGGCTTCTGCAGGGCGCTCAGTACCCGCAGTGTTGTGATGCAGCCCAAGCTGTGGCCGACGATAACGAGGTTGTCGTCGGGCTGTCCTATCGCCTCGGCGGCGGCTGCTTCCCACGCAGCGACGTCGGGGTGGTGCGGGTCCGGCATGGCTGGGATGTGCACCGAGATGTTCTGGCGGTGCAGCGTTTCCGTGATCCACGGGAACCATTTCTGTGACGGATCGGCCGTGTATCCGTGGATGACGATCAGGCGGTGACTCAGGTCACGACGCTAGCGCGGTGTGAGCGAGGGGAGGCCCGCCTTCGCCCAGGCGCAGCGGGCAGTGTCCCTCTCGCGAAAGGATCAGCTATCGAGCCAGGCGCCCGCGAGCAACGAGGATCTAACGCGTATCCGCTTAGCTCGGGGGTGGCTGGCTGGGTTGGGTGATGGCACCCCTTGCGCGCTACGGTCCCGTCGCGGCCGAATATGCCGCAGTAGGGGAGCGGGGGTGGCGGTGCTCAGGGGTGTGCTGTGGGAAGTGCGGTGTGCGTGGCACGACTGCCGAATGTCGGGGACGGTGGTGGTGTCGTTTCGTCCGCATGCGGTGGGCCCTGCCGGTTGGGCGTTGACGGTGTGTGAGCATCATGCTGTCCCGGTCCCCGAAGCAGCGGTCGGGCAGGGATGGGGTGTGGGCGTGAACGCGTTGCGGTTACGGGGGAAGTCCGAGACGGAGTGGGACATCATCGAGGGCCACTCCGATCAGCTCGTGGGGCGGGTGGTGCTGGAGAACGGTGCGTTCTTCCTCACCGACGTCGCCGGCGAGACCGAGGTCGGTGCGTTCTATCGCCTCGAGCAGACGGTGCCGGCCGCGGAAGCAGTCCTCACCGATCCAGGTTTCGAGGTGCTGGCTGGCTCGTAGGGTGCTCTGTGAAGCACGATGGGGTAGCGGTGTAGCGTTACCCGAGCTACCCCGCGTTCCCCTAGTTGCGGGTGCCCGATTCCCTGTTTTCCGGGCTGGCTTCGTCTTGACCCTGCGTCGAACCCGACGGCGTTGTAGCGCGCGGGCGGTGGTCCCGGACCCGAACCAATGACCACCGCCTGCGCACCCTCTTCCTACCCGAACACCGTGCTGAGCACCGCTCAAATCGGCGCGTGTGCGGTCAGTGGATGATGAGTGCTGCAACAACAAGCATGCTGGCGCCAACCGCGAGGGCAGCGAGTCCTGCCCATTCCCACCAGGTCATTCGCCGGACGCCTCGGGGTGGCCGCTGTCGGCGGCGCGAGCGACGTTGGCGGGAACGTGTCGCGGTCATGGTTCGCACCGTACCCCCGGGGGTGCGGTGCATGCTGTGGGGAGCAGCTGGGTGGTTCCCGCTGTTAGCGGGGCGAGCTGGGAGCCTGATCGGCCTGGCTCGCCCTGCGCTTCCCCGGTGCCGTCGGTGGACGAGTGTGCGTGTCGGGGTTAGTGTCGCAGGCACGTCTGGTTTGAGCGTGCTCCTGGGCGTGCTGGAGTGCCGTCTGCTGCACCGGCGGCGCTCCTGGCCGGGGTGGTGCCGCTGTAGGCGGCACCACCCCGGCCGCCTTCGTCGTTAAATGCGGGGTGCGATGGGGATGTCCCAGTAGGTGGGTTGTTCGTACTGCTCACTCCAGCCGCGCCGCATCCGGGTTGCTGCTCGGTCGAACTCGTCGACGACGTCGGTGTCCGCGGTGAGGAGTGATTGGAGGCGGAGCCCGTCGTAGAGGGCGAGAAGCTGCTTCGCGCCGCGCACCGGGTCCATCGTCGCTGGTTCCCGGCCGTCGCGGACATCTGCGGTGAGGCCGGCGCGGATGGTTTCCCGGAACCGCCGGTACGCGGACCGGTAGTAGTCCGCCCCATCAACGCTCGTGTCGGCGGAGGAGGCGAGGCT
>NZ_CAJCKD010000043.1:0-27879 GCF_903970855.1 Curtobacterium sp. ME12 | reverse complement strand
CCGACGTCTTCCCAGCCGACCTCTCTCTTTCCCTCCCCTACGCTCTTCCCCCGCCCACGACCATCTTCGCCTTGTTCCGGTACCCCGACTCCGGGCTCGTGATCGCGGGCGACCAGGAGACCGCTCCAGGGCCCCCGGCGGCCTCGACCGCGGCGTGCAGGAGTTCGCGCGTGCGGAGTTCCTTGTCGAGGACCTGGTCGGCGTAGGGCTGGCCCATGAGCGTGCAGGACCGGCACACCCCGCGGTCGAAGTAGTCGCACTGCATGGCCGAGTCAGGATACGGCAGCGTCCCTCGTCGTCGTGGCGATCCGGTACACCGACGTCGTCGCGGTCAGGAACAGCGTCGTACCGTCGTCGCCGCCGAAGCACAGGTTCGACGTGACCTCCGGCACGGCGACCGTACCGATCCGGCCACCATCGGGGTCGAACACGACGACGCCGCGGTGGGAGGACGACCAGACGTTGCCGTGCACGTCGACCCGGATGCCGTCCGGCGCACCCTCTCCGGGCTCGAGCCGCGCGAACACCCGGCCGTTCTTCAGCAGGTCGCCTCGGCGGTCGTAGGCGCGGACGACCGGCTCGTCCCCCGACGAACTCGCGATGTACAGCACCCGCTCGTCCGGGTCGAAGGCCAGCCCGTTCGGCTCGTCCAGGTCGGTCGCCACCGGCCGTAGGTCCTCACCCGCCGGTCCGCACCGGAACACCCAGTGGTCGCCGTACTCACGCACGCCCGGGTGCCCCTCACGCGGCTGGGTGATGCCGTAGGCGGGGTCGGTGAACCAGACGCCGCCGTCCCGCGCGATCACGACGTCGTTCGGGGAGTTGAACCGACCCCCGTCCCACGCGTCGACGATCGTCGTGACGACGCCGTCCCGGTCGCGCTCGACCCGACGCAGGCCGTGCGAGCACTGCACGACACTGCCGTCCCGGTCGAGCGTGCGGCCGTTGGTGAACTCGACACCGTCCGCGTACACCGAGGTCTCCCCGGAGTCGGCGTGCCACTGCAGGATCCGGTCGCCGGGGATGTCGGACCACCGCAATGTGCGCGTCGACGGGATCCAGCAGGGCCCCTCGGCCCAGGTACTGCCGGTGGCGATGCGCTCGATCGCGTCGGGGTCCGGTACGAGGTCGTCGAGCAGCACGGGTTCTCCTTCGAACGGGGTGCCCAGCCTACGTTCGTCAGGCCGCGGACGCAGCCTCGCTCCGTCGTCGGACGGCCTTCTCGATCGCGGAGATCGCGAGGCCGAGCAGGATCGACACGACGACCGCGAGGGTCGTGACGAGGAAGGGCTGCTCGCGGCTCCAACGCCCGGTGGCCGAGGCGATGCCGACGCAGTACGCGGCCCACACGACGTCGGCGAGCACGCAGCTGAGCAGGAACCGCCGGAGGTCGAGCCCGCTGTCCGCGCCCACCAGGTTCGTCGTCAACCGGCCCATCGGGATGAAGCGTCCGAGCACCGCGATGCGCCCAGGAGCCGCACGGTAGCGGCCGTCGATGGCGTCCCGTGCCGCGCGGACCTTCGGACGCGCGAACCACGACCTGGAGCCGAGGTCGACCGACCGCGCCAGCTGGTACAGCCCGAGGTCGCCGAGGACCATCCCGATCGACGCCGCGCCGACGAGGAAGAGGACCGGCAGGAGACCGCCGTCACCGCCCACCAGGAGCGTGCCGATCGCGACGACGAGTGCCTGGCTGGGCAGGAAGACCGCGACGCTGCCCACGGCGAGCACGAGGCCGACCACGAAGAACGCCCACGGGGTACCGACGAGCTGGACGACCAGGTCCTGTGCTGCGTCCACGACTCACCCTCCACGGGCGCCGGAGGGGCGCGCCGGCGTCCATCCTCGCAGGTCCGGGGCACTCCGCTCACGTGCGGTCGACGTTCGCCCGCACGGCCGAGGCCTCGTCGATGCTCCGTCGGCTGCCCACAGCGATGGCACCGGAGACGGCGGTACCGATCTGGTCGAGGACCCGTTCGAAGGTGCTCGTCACCGCTGCGAGACCGGCGACAGCACGAGTTCGTCGATGCGCACGTGCTCCGGCACCCCGAGCACGAAGGCGACCGTCCGCCCGACGTCCTCCGGTCGGAGCATCCGCTGCCGGGCGGCCGCGTCGGGGACCTCTGGCCGCTGGTCGAGGAAGTCGGTCGCCACGTCGCCCGGGCACAGGTGGGTGGCGCGCACGCCGTGCGCGGCCTCCTGCTGGTTGAGCGTCCGTGCGACCGACGCGAGCGCGGACTTGCTCGCCGAGTACGCGACACCCGCGCCCGGTTGGAAGGACCACCCGGCGTACGACGACACGACCACGACCACGCCTCCGGCCGCGCGGAGAGCCGGCAGCGCGGCGTCCGCCATCGTGACGACGGCGGTGAGGTTCGTGTCCACGATCGCGCGGAAGTCGGTGAGCGACTGGTCGTCCCACCGGCGTCGCGGGGCGTTGAGCCCGGCCGCCAGCACGAGCCCGTCGAGCCGCCCGTGCCGCTCGAGCACGGTGTCCCGCGCGGCTGCGACGGCGTCGGGCTCGTTCGCGTCGAGGGGCAGGACGTCCGCGGTTCCCCCGGCGGCTCGGATCGTGCGTGCGACCTGCTCGAGCCGCTCGGCACGGCGCCCGCTGAGCACCACGGTCCAGCCGTCACGCGCCGCTGCCTCGGCGCTCGCGGCCCCCATGCCGCTGCCCCCACCCGTGACCCAGAGCACACGCTGATCCGTCATGCTCGGATGGTATGCCTACACAAGGCACCGACGACGGGAGCACCGATGCACCTCGACCTGACCGACCGCGTGGTGGTCGTGACCGGCGCAGCGCGCGGGATCGGCCGCACGCTCGCCGACCGCTTCGTCGCCGAGGGGTGCCGCGTCGTCGCGCTCGACCTGGCATTCGAACCGGACTTCCCGCTCGACCACGTCGTGTGCAACGTCGCCGACCCACAGTCGGTGCGCGACGCCGTGGACGAGGTCGTCCGGCGGCACGGCACGATCGACGTGCTGGTGAACAACGCCGGCATCAACGTCACGGGCACGGTCGCAGAACTCGAGTGGGACGCCTGGCGCCGTTGCATGGACGTCAACCTCGGCGGCACGTTCCTGATGAGCCAGGCCGTGGCTCCGGTGATGCAGGCGGCCGGCCGCGGTCGGATCGTCAACGCCGCCTCGTTCGCCGCGATCGTACCGAGCGTCGGGAGCGCCGCCTACGCCTCGTCGAAGGCCGCCGTCGTCTCGTTCACCCGGGTGCTCGCGTCCGAGCTGGGCCCGTGGGGCATCACGGTCAACGCGTACGCCCCAGGCATGGTCCCGACGGCGATGAACGGGTTCGCGACGATGTCGACCGAGGCACAGGACCGCCTGCTCGACACGTTGTCCCTGCGCCGGTGGGAGACCGCCGACGACGTCGCCGACCTGCTCGTCTTCGTGGCGAGCGACGCCTCGGGGTACATCACCGGCACCCTGCTCGACGTCTCCGGCGGCAAGCTCGCGACGCAGATCCCCGCTCGCGCGTACGGCCGCCCCTGAGCACCCGGCTGTCCGACCGCACAGGTTCTCCACACCGCCCTCCTCGTAGGCTGTGAGGGCCCAGTGAGCCGGACTGCAGCCCGACCCCGAGGAGGTGCCCGATGGTCCTCGTCCTCGTCGCGTTCGCGATCGTCGCCCTGATCGTCCCAGCCCTGACCCCCGTCCTCGGACGCCGCGTGTTCTACGTGGCGGCCCTCGCGCCCGCAGCGGCCGCCGTGCTGACGGTGGTGCAGACGGACGCGGCTCTCCACGGCAGCGTCGTCGAACGGCACCAGTGGGTCCCCCAGCTCGACCTCGACGTCACGCTGCGGATGGACGCCCTGTCGTGGGTGCTCGCCCTCGTGGTGTCGATCGTCGGCGCGTTGGTGCTGGTCTACTGCGCCTCGTACTTCGAGCGGGACGAACCCGGGCTCGGGCGGTTCGCCGGCGTCCTGACGGCCTTCGCCGGCTCGATGTACGGACTCGTGATCGCCGACGACGTCATCGTGCTGTTCGTCCTGTGGGAGGCCACGACGGTCTTCTCCTACCTGCTCATCGGGCACGACGCCGCGAAGCGTGCCAGTCGTGCCGCCGCCATGCAGGCCCTCGTGGTCACCACCGCCGGTGGTCTGGCGATGCTCGCGGGCCTCGTGGTGCTCTCGGTCACGGCGGGCACGACCTCGCTGTCCGCGATCGTCGCCGATCCCCCGAGCGGCACGGTCGTCTCGGTGTCGGTGGTCCTCGTGCTGCTCGGGGCGCTCACGAAGTCGGCGATCGTGCCCTTCCACTTCTGGCTCCCCGCCGCGATGGCCGCGCCGACCCCGGTCAGCGCGTACCTGCACGCCGCGGCGATGGTGAAGGCGGGCATCTACCTGGTGGCCCGGCTCGCGCCCGCGTTCGCACTGCTCGACGGCTGGCGCGAGACGATCACGCTGCTCGGTGTCGCCGGGATGCTCGTCGGCGGGTACCGGGCACTGCGGCAGACCGACCTCAAGCTCCTGCTCGCCTACGGCACCGTGGCCCAGCTCGGGTTCCTCGTGCTCGCCGCCGGCTGGGGTGCCCCCGCGGTCGCCCTCGGCGGGGTCGCGCTCCTCGTGGCGCACGCCGCATTCAAGTCGACGCTCTTCCTGGTCGTCGGCGCGATCGACCACGTCGCCGGCACGCGTGACCTCGGTCGTCTCAGCGGGCTCGGCCGTGCCCGCCCGTGGTTGGCGGTCGTCGCGGTGCTCGCACTGCTGTCGATGGCCGGGATCCCGCCGACGATCGGGTTCGTGGCGAAGGAAGCCGTGCTGACCGGGTTCACCGAGTCCCTGCACGGCTCCGACGCCGGCTGGGCCTGGTTCGCCCTGATCGGTGTGACCGTCGGATCGGTGCTCACCGTGGCCTACTCGCTGCGGTTCCTGTGGGGCGCCTTCGCCCGCAAGCCCGGCGTCGCGACGACCGAGCCGCACGCCCTGCACGGCCTCGGCGTCGTGCCCTCGGTGCTCGCACTGGCCGGGCTCGCACTCGGTCTGCTCACCCCGGTGGTCGCACACGGCATCGAGCCCGCTGCCACGACCGCAGCGCTCGGCGGCCAGGAGGTCCCGCACCTCGCGCTCTGGCACGGCCTCGAACCCGCACTCGGCCTGTCCGCCATCACCCTGGTCGGCGGCCTCGCGCTGTTCGCCCTGCGCCGCCCGGTCGAAGCGCTCCAACACCGGCTCGCGGGGTTCCCGAGCGCCGCGGGCACGTACCGGCACGGCATGCGGCTGCTCGACCGTGGAGCGACCGGACTCACCGCGAGCCTGCAGCGCGGCTCGCTCCCCTACTACCTGACGGTGATCCTGTCGGTCTTCGTCGCCGGGGCGCTCGCCAACCTGGTGCTCGGCGGGCCGTGGGAGTTCCACGTCCGGTTCGCCGACTCGTGGGGTCAGATCCCGGTGATGATCGTGATGTCGATCGCCGGCATCGCGGTGCTCACGGCGAAGACCCGGTTCGCCGCAGCGGTCCTGGTCGGCGTCACCGGCTACGGCCTCTCGGTGCTGTTCGTCCTGCACGGTGCCGTCGACCTCGCCCTGACGCAGCTCGTGGTCGAGACGGTGACCCTGATCGCCTTCGTCCTGGTCCTCCGACGGCTGCCCCCGCGCATCGCCACGACCAACCCGTCGCGGTTCCGGGTCGTCCGGGCGCTCTTCGCCGGGCTGGCGGGGCTGACGCTGGCGATCGTCGTCGTCGTGGCCGCCTCGGCCCGCACCGCGCGCCCCCTCTGGCCCGACCTGCCCGCACTGACGAGCTCGTTCGGGCACGGTCTCAACGTCGTGAACGTCGCCCTCGTCGACCTGCGCGGCTGGGACACCCTCGGTGAGCTCACCGTCGTGGTCGCCGCGGCCACGGGCGTCGCGAGCCTGATCTTCGTGAACTCGCGCGAGGACACCCTGCCCCGGCTGCGGGACCTGCCGGAGACCCTGACCGCGAACGGCGAGCGCACCGACGGCGAGCCCCGCGCCTGGCTGCCGACGAGCGCCGCGATCCCGACCGGCCGCTCGGCCCTGCTCGACGTGGTCGTCCGACTGCTGTTCCACGGCCTCATCGTGCTCTCGCTCTACCTGCTGTTCGCCGGGCACAACTCGGCCGGTGGCGGGTTCGCCGGGGGCCTGGTCGCCGGCATCGCCCTCGCGGCCCGCTACCTGGCCGGCGGCCCGGCCGAGCTCGGCGCGGCGGCCCCGGTGCGTGCCGGTCGCCTGCTCGGGCTGGGGGTCGCCACGGCCGCCGTCACGGCGATCGTGCCGCTGTTCTTCGGTCGCGAAGCCCTGTACTCCGAGTTCTTCGAGGCCACCGTCCCGATCCTCGGACACGTCGAGTTCGTCACCGCCACGTTCTTCGACATCGGTGTGTACCTGGTCGTCGTCGGCCTGGTGCTCGACGTCCTCCGCAGCCTCGGAGCCGAGGTCGACCGGCAGCGCCTCGAGGACGCCTCGACCCCGACCCGCGACACCACCGAGGGGTCCGTCAGCGACGCCCTCGATGCCCCCACCCCGGAAGGGAGCGCCACATGACCGTCACCCTCGTCCTCGTGATCGCCATGGCGGTGCTGTTCTCGTGCGGCGTCTACCTGCTGCTCGAACGCTCCCTGACCCGGATGCTCCTGGGCTTCCTGCTGCTCGGCAACTCGCTCAACCTGCTGCTGCTGGTGATGTCCGGCGCCGCGGGCGACCCGCCGATCGGCGGCAGCGCCGAGGGCATCACCGACCCGCTCCCCCAGGCGTTCGCCCTGACCGCGATCGTGATCACCTTCGCCGTCAGCGCGTTCCTGCTGGCCCTGATCCACCGGTCGTGGCAGCTGTCCCGCGCCGACGAGGTCGAGGTCGACGAGGCCGACGCCGCCATCGGCCGTGACCGCGACGAGCCGGCCGACGAGGACCCGGAGACCACCACCGACGCAGAACAGGAGGCGACCCGATGACCTGGCTCGTCCCGCTCCTCGTCCTCGTCCCGCTGCTCGGTGCCGCGGTCGCGCTCGGACTCCTCCGGCACCAGAAGCTCCAGCGTGCGATCACCGTCGTGGTGCTCGTCGTGGCCCTGGCCGTCGCCGCCACGCTCATGGTCCTGGTCGACCGGCACGGCACGATCGTGGTGCAGGTCGGCGGCTGGGACGCCCCGTACGGCATCTCGCTCGTCGTCGACCGGCTGAGCGCCCTGCTGCTCACCGTCAGTGCGAGCGTCCTGCTGCTCGTCCTGCTGTTCTCGATCGGGCAGGGCCTGGCCGCCGACGACGAGGACGCCCCGGTCACGATCTTCTACCCGACGTACCTGGTGCTCGCCGCGGGTGTGCTCGACTCGTTCATCGCCGGTGACCTGTTCAACCTGTACGTCGCGTTCGAGATGCTCCTGGTGGCGAGCTACGTGCTCATCACGCTGGGCGGCAGCGAACAGCGCGTCCGGGCCGGCACGACGTACATCGTCACGAGCCTGATCGCGTCGGCGATCTTCCTCGCCGCCATCGGCCTGGTCTACGGTGCCACCGGCACGGTGAACATCGCCCAGATCAGCGAGCGCGTCGCCGACCTGCCGGAGCACGTCCAGCTGCTCCTGCACACGATGCTGCTGATCGGGTTCGGCATCAAGGCGGCCGTGTTCCCGCTGGCGTTCTGGCTGCCGGACTCGTACCCGACGGCCCCGGCACCGGTCACCGCGGTCTTCGCGGGCCTGCTGACGAAGGTCGGCATCTACGCGATCATCCGGCTCGAGACGGTGATCTTCCCGCGACCACAACTCAACGAGGTCCTGCTCGTCGTCGCCGCGCTGACGATGGTGGTCGGGGTGCTCGGCGCGGTGTCGCAGACCGACGTCAAACGGCTGCTGTCCTTCACGCTGATCAGCCACATCGGCTTCATGGTGATGGGTGTCGGACTCGGCACCGTCGCGGGGACGGCGGCAGCGGTGTTCTACACGGTGCACCACATCGTCGTGCAGACCACGCTGTTCCTGGTGTCCGGTCTGATGGAACGCGTCGGCGGGACGACCTCGACCCGGTCGCTCGGCGGGCTGCTGAAGGCCGCACCGCTGCTGGCCGCCCTGTACCTGATCCCCGCGTTCAACCTGGGCGGGATCCCGCCGTTCTCCGGCTTCATCGGCAAGCTCGGCTTGTTCCGCGCCGCCGCCGAGGACGGCTCCCCGATGGCGTACGTCACCATCGGCGCCGGCGTCGTCACGTCGCTGCTCACCCTGTACGCGCTCATGCGGGTCTGGGACGCGGCCTTCTGGCGGCCGAAGCCGGCGGCCGAGGCCGCCGCCCCGCACGCGACGAGTGCGGAACCGCACGCCCACCTGCGGTCGCCGGAACCGGCTCCGCTCACCGTCTCCGAGGAGACGGGCGAGACCTACCACCCGGGAGGCTCGGTGATGGTCACCGACGCACCGCACGCGGCCACCGCCTCCAGTCCGACCACCGGCGCGACCGAGGCGGTCGGCGAGGCTCCCGAGAAGGTGCGCCTGCCGCGCATGCTCGTCGGCGTGACGACCGTCGCGGTGCTCGGCTCCGTCGCCCTGACCGTCGTCGCCGGCCCGCTCTACGGCTACGCGACCCGCGCAGCGGAGTCGCTGGAGTCGCCCGACCGTTACGTGCAGGCCGTGCTCGGAGGTGAGCGATGACCGACGTCCGCCGCATCTCGAACGCCCGGCGGATCGCGCTGGCGTGGCGCTACGACGTGCCCCTGGTCGCGGGACTCACCGTGCTGTGGGCGCTGCTCTGGGGATCGTGGACCCCGCTGACGCTGCTGTGCGGCATCGTCGTGGCGCTCCTCGTCACCCAGGCACTGCCGCTCCCGCCGGTCCCCCTGTCCGCACGGTTCTCGATCGTGCACGTGCTGCGGTTCCTGGTGGTGTGGTCCGGGCTCGTCGTCGTGGCGTCCTTCCGGGTCGCGTGGGTCGCGTTCCGACCCCGCGGTGTGCGGCGCAGCTCGATCACGCTCGTGCAGCTGCACTCGACATCGGAGATGACCTTCACCCTGGCCACCCTCGCGATCTCGCTCGTGCCCGGCTCGTACGTCGCCGACGTGGACCTGCGGCGCCGTCGTCTGCTGCTCCACGTGCTCGACACCGAGCGACTGGAGCAGGTCGAGGACGAACGCCGCGTCGCACTCCGGATCGAGGCCATGGTCATCCGCGCACTCGGCTCCAAGCAAGACGTCTCCGAGCTGTCCGAGCCGCTGCCGGAGGTGACCCGGTGAGCCCCGCAGTCGTCGTGATGGGCATCGCCGTCGCGCTCGTGCTCGCGCTCCTCGGGGTGACGTTCGCCCTCGCGGTGTTCCGCATCGTGCGCGGTCCGACCATCCTCGACCGCATGATCGGCTCCGACATGGTGCTGACCACCGTGCTCGTGGTGATCGCGGCCGCGATGGTCATCCGCCAGGACCTCACCGGCATCCCCGTGCTCGTGGTGATCTCGGCAACGAGCGTCTTCGCCACGGTCGCCGTGGCCCGGGCCGTCACACCCTCGGCGGACCCGTCCGACGAGGGCCTGACCGTCACCACCCCCGAGCGCGCCGAGGAGGACCAGTCGTGATCGAGATCATCGAGTCGTTCGTCGACGACGCCGGCATCCGCGCCTGGATCGCCGTCGGGCTGCTGCTCGTCGGGTCGCTGCTGTCGCTCGGTGCCGGGGTCGGCATCGTCCGGTTCCCGGACCCGCTCGTCCGTCTACACGCGATGGCGAAGCCGCAGGTGCTCGGGCTCGCGCTCGCGCTGGCCGCCATCGTCGTCGCGGTGTGGACGTGGACGGCGTTCTGGGTCGTGCTGCCGATCATGGTGTTCCAGCTGTTCCTGGTGCCGGTGTCGACGCACATGATCGCCCGTGCCGGCCTGCGCGCCGACGACTACCGGCACGAGGACCTGCTGGTCGACGACACGGAGTCCTGACGCACCGATCTGACGGACCGGAGGCCCGTGGCGGCGTCGCCACGGGCCTCCGGTCCGTCAGGTGGCCACGTTCGCGGTCAGGCGGTCGCGACCCGACGCGGGAGCAGCAGGTTGCACACCGCGGCGACCACGACGATCGCGGCGGAGACCGCCGGCAGCAGCATCGCGGCGGCGGTGCCGTGGTGCTCGGCGACGTCACCGGTGACGGCGGACGCGATCGACTGGCCGACGATGACGGCGGACCCGAGGATCGTCATGGTGGTGGCGGAGCGGCCGACGGGTGACCGGTCCGAGCCGAGGCTGTACTGGGCGACCAGGGTCGGGCCGATCCCGATGCCCATGATCGCGAGGACGACGCCCGCGGCGACGACGGAGTCGGCGCTGGCGAACGCGATCGCACCGCCGAGGAGCACGACACCGAACACGAGCCAGCGCCAGCCGAGGCCGAAGGCACGGGGGAACGCCGCCGACCCGAGTGCCAAGCCGGCGGACCCGATGCCCATCAGGCCGTAGAGCAGGCCGGCCTGCGAGGCCTCGCCGTGGGTCTCCATGAACGCCGTCAGCGAGGTGAGCGTCGAGCCGAAGAACAGGCCGATGCCGAGGATGCCGACGACCACGACGACCAGTCGGGGACGCAGGAGCTGCCGGACGGGGGCCTGCGTGTGCTCCGCGTGCTGGCCGACCACGAGCTTGCCGGTCGGGTGCAGCGCGAACGCGGTGACGAACACGAACGTCAGGACCGAGGCCCCGGCGACGGCCACCCACGGGGCGATCGCGCTGGCGAGGATGCCGACCAGGAACGGGCCGATGATGAACACGGTCTCGTCGGCGGCGGACTCGTAGGCCATGGTGCCGCTGAGGGTCTTCTCGCGCCGCGCCGGGGCCATGCGCTGCCGGATGATCGCGACGAGCCGGGTGCGGGACATCGGGGCGACCTGCGGGGCCGAGGCGCCGATGCAGAACGCGACCGCGAGGACGGCCAGGTCGGGCGCGGTGCCGCTGACGACGAACGGGAAGAGCCCGAGCAGCGCCGCGTTCACCAGGCCGACGGGCACGAGCACCGCGCGCTGTCCGAAGCGGTCCGCGGCGGCGCCGACCATCGGGCCGAAGATCGCGGAGCCGATGCCGACGGCGGCGGAGTTGACGCCGCCGAGGGCGACGGAGTCACGGGCGGCGACGACGAGGGTCAGGACGCCGACCACCATCATCGCGAACGGGAGCCGGGCGATGAACGCCACGGGGAAGTACCAGCGTCCGGCGAGGGAGACGAGCGAGCGGTCCGGAGCGGGCGGGGCGTCGGTGGGACGGGTCTGGAGCATCGGGGTTGTGCCTTCTCGGCCCGCCCGGTTCGGTGGCGGCGGACCCATCGGGTGCCGCCGTTGTCCGCCGGGATGCCGGCGGCCGGTAGATACACACTGCGTGTTGTCGAACGCTGTCGATGGTACCAACCGGACACCGCGCACCGGAGGAGTTCGCTCCGGGCGCCGTCCCGCCGGTCACGACACCCCGTCGGCCGTCCGCGGTGCGGTCGAAGACCGACGCCTGCGGCGCCGCCAGCCGACGGTTCGTGACCAGTTGGCGGGTGACCGGCGACGTGTCGTGACCAGCCGGCGCGGGCCGGCCACGCGACGCGACGTGACGGGACGACGGACGGGAGGCGCGTGGCGGGGTGCCCCGTGCCTCCCGGCCGCCGCGCCGCGCGCCCAGGGCCCCGCACCGGTCACGACACCCCGTCGGCCGTGCGCGGTGCGGTCGCAGACCGTCGCCTGCGGCGCCGCCAGCCGACAGTTCGTGACCGGACGGCATGCGACCGGCGACGTGTCGTGACCGGTCGGCGCAACCCGCAGAGCGACGAGATGCGACCGGCCGAGGGACTGATCCGGCATGGCGCTCGGGTCAGGAGACCTCGCCCGCGCGGGCTCCCGCCCACAGGTCGACGTCGGTGATGCCGACCGAGTGCTCGTCGATGACGCGGAGCTCCTCGTCGGTGAACGACGTGTTCGACAGCGCGGCGACGTTGTCCTCGAGCTGCGACACCCGCGAGGCACCGATCACGAGCGAGGTCACCCGCTCGTCGCGGAGCGCCCAGGCGAGGGCGAGCTGCGCGAGGGACTGCCCGCGGGCGGCCGCGACGTCGTTCAGGGCGCGGAGGTGCTCGACGACCTCGGGCGTGATGCTCGACGCGTCGAGGGACTTGCCCGCTGCCGCACGGGAGTCCTCGGGCACACCGTTCAGGTACTTGCCGGTCAGCAGCCCCTGCGCCAGGGCGGTGAAGCCGATCACGCCGAAGCCGAGCTCGCCGGCGGTGTCGAGCAGCCCCTCGGTCTCGATCCAGCGGTTGAGCATCGAGTACGAGGGCTGGTGGATCAGGAGCGGGGTGCCGAGGTCGCGGAGGATCTCGGCTGCCTGCCGACTGCGCTCGGCGTCGTACGACGAGATCCCGACGTACAGCGCCTTGCCCTGCTGGACCGCGGTGTGCAGGGCGCCCATCGTCTCCTCGAGCGGGGTCGAGGCGTCGAGGCGGTGCGAGTAGAAGACGTCGACGTAGTCCAGGCCCGTGCGCTGCAGCGACTGGTCGAGCGAGGCGAGCACGTACTTGCGCGAGCCACCGCCCTGCCCGTACGGCCCCGGCCACATGTCCCAGCCGGCCTTCGTCGAGATGACCATCTCGTCGCGGTAGGGCCGGAAGTCCTCGCGCATCAGGCGGCCGAAGTTCACCTCGGCGGCACCGTACGGCGGGCCGTAGTTGTTCGCGAGGTCGTGGTGGGTGATCCCGAGGTCGAACGCCCGGCGGCTGATGGCGCGCTGGTTCTCGAAGGGCATGTCGTCCCCGAAGTTGTGCCAGTACCCCAGGGAGAGCAGCGGCAGGTCGAGGCCCGAGTGGCCGGTCCGGCGGTACGTCATCGAGTCGTAGCGGTCGTCACTGGCGATGTAGGTCATGGGACGAGCCTGGCACTCGTTCGGGCTCGGGCCTCGCATGCTTCGCTTCGCGGACCCATGATGGGTGCACGAGACCACGAGGAGACGACGATGGCACGGACGACGAAGACCGAGACCACCTTCACCGACGAGGAGCGGGCGGCGATGCAGGAGCACGCCGCAGAGGTCAAGCGGGCCCGCGGCACGAAGGGCACCAAGGCCGAGAAGGCGGCGGCCGACGCCGCTGCGGTCGAGGCGAAGATCGCCGAGATGCCCCAGCCGGACCGCGGCCTGGCGGAGCGCATCCACCGCATCGCGCTCGAGGTCGCGCCGGAGCTCGCGCCGAAGCTCTGATACGGCATGCCCGCCTACGCGCGGGACGGCAAGGCGGTGTTCTTCTTCCAGGATGCTGCGAAGTTCAAGGCCCGGTACGCGACACTCGGGTTCCAGGACTCGGCCGCGCTCGACGACGGCACGTTCTGGCCGACGTCGTGGGCGATCAGTCCCGAGTTCTCCGAGGCCGACGAGGCACGGGTGGCTGACCTGATCCGTCGCGCGGTCGGCTGACGGTGCTCGGGCTGGGCGCCGCTCCCGTCTTCGCCCTGCTGTTCCTGGTGCTGTACGTCCTGGGGCGGCGACGGGACCCGCGGATGCTCCGCAACGGGGTGTTCCTGACAGCGGCCGTGCTGTTCGGGCTCGCGACGGTCGTGGCCGTGCTGACCAGGGTGGT
Source organism: Curtobacterium sp. ME12 (assembly GCF_903970855.1). Taxonomy (NCBI): domain Bacteria; kingdom Bacillati; phylum Actinomycetota; class Actinomycetes; order Micrococcales; family Microbacteriaceae; genus Curtobacterium; species Curtobacterium sp. ME12. The sequence continues at coordinate 14,345 of NZ_CAJCKD010000043.1, read as the reverse complement.
CCCCGGGTTCAGCCTGCTCGTCGCCGTGGTGCTGCTGCTCGTGCCGCTCGCCGTGGTTGTGCTCGGCGTCGCCCTGGTCGCGAACGGCCTGCAGATGCTCCGCGCCGAGGGACGCAGCGTCGGCAACCTGCTGTCGCTCGCTGCCGGCGCGGCGGTGTTCGTGCTGCCGGCGATCGCCATCGCCCTGCTCGTCTCGGGCAGTGGCGAGGGCTTCACGCTGTGGGACGGCACGAAGATCGCGATCGCGGTCCTGATGGTGTTCGTCTGCGGGTACTTCGCGCTGTCGCTGGTCGCGTTCGCCCTGTACTCCGTGGTCTACGGGCGGACCCGGCACGGCATCGTCCCCGACACGATCGTGGTCCTCGGCTCCGGGCTCGTGCACGGCGAGGTCCCGCCCCTGCTGCAGAGCCGGCTCGACCGAGCCCTCGGCGTCTACCGGGCCGAACGGGCGGCCGGACGCCGCCCGCTCCTCGTGCCGTCCGGCGGACAGGGCGACGACGAACCCCGCCCCGAGGGCACCGCGATGGCCGAGTACCTGGTGGCGCACGGTGCCGACCCGGACGACGTCGTGGCGGAGACCGCGTCGCGGAACACCCGCGAGAACCTCCGGTTCTCGCGGGACGTGCAGACGGCCGCCGGCCGGGACGGCCAGATGGTCGTGGTCACGAACAACTACCACGTGTTGCGGGCGGCGACCCTGTCCCGTCGCCTCGGCCTACCGGCCCAGGTCGTCGGCGCGCGCACGGCGGCGTACTACGTCCCGAGTGCGTTCCTGCGGGAGTTCGCCGCGGTCATCGTCGAGCACCGCTGGCTGAACGTCGTCGCCTGCACGCCGTTCGTGCTGTTCACGGGGTTCCTGCTCTGGGAGTCGTTCCAGCAGTAGGATCTCCACCATGGTCGAGATCCCGGCGCCGCGGCCGACCGATCTGCTGCCCATCGGCGAGATCGTCCGCCGTACCGGCGTCGCCGCCTCGGCCCTGCACTTCTACGAGCGCAAGGGCCTGATCCACCCGGAGCGCACCGACGGCGGCACGCGGATGTACCCGCGGCACGTCGAGCGGCGGATCGCCATCATCCAGGTGGCCAAACGCCTCGGCATCCCGCTCAGCGAGGTCGCCGAGCAGTTCGAGGCGCTGCCCGCCGACCGCATGCCGTCGCTGCGCGACTGGAACCGGTTGAACGAGCGGTGGCGAGCACGACTGCGGGCCCGCCAGCTCGAGCTGGAGCGCCTGCAGCAGGAGATGACGCAGTGCATCGGCTGCGGATGCGTCTCGCTCGGAGCGTGCTCGGTCGTGAACCCGGGTGACGCCCTCGGCGACGAGGGGCACGGCGCGCGTCGCCTGCTGCCGATCGAGGACGATGCCGCAGCCGACGACTCCGCCGCCACCGCTGCCGACACCCCCGCCACCACCGCTGCAGACGCCCCCGCCGCCGCCACCGCCGAGGAAGCCGTCGCCTAGCCCGCGCGCAGTCCGTCGTCGATCCGCTGCAGCAGCTCCAGCGCCTCGACCGCGCCCCGCTCGTCGCCACCGAGGGCCGTACGGAGCTTGCCGGACCAGTGCCGGTACAGACGGTCGACGCTCTCCTGGGCCAGGGCGGTCGAGTGCAGCTGCACGGTCCGGGCGTCCGCCGGGTCCTGGCGCCGCTCGACCATGCCCTTCGCCACGAGCGACCGGAGTGCGACGCTGAGGTTGCTGCGCTGCAGGGCGGTCGCCTCGGCGGTGGCACTGGGCGAGGTGCCCGGGTTGCGGTTGATCCAGCGCATCACGAGCGCCTCGGTGCCGGTGAGCGGCACGATGTCGAGGGTCTCCGAGCCGTGCGGGTCGATGTCGCGCGCGATCCGGAGCAGGACGTCCGCGAACTCGGCGAGGACGTGGTCGGACACGGCGGAGTGCATGTCCGTACTGTACCGATCTCCGGCGATGAGTTATGCTTTCATAACAATGACCACGGACACCGGAACCATCCACGCGACGATCGCGACACCCACGACCAAGCAGCAGGGCATCACGACCGCGCTGCTCCTGGTGCTCGGCCTGCTCAGCGCCGTCGCCCCCTTCGCCACCGACCTGTACCTGCCGGCGTTCCCGCAGATGACGATCGAGCTCGGGGCGAGCGCCACCGCCGTCCAGCTCACCCTGACCGCGTTCCTGGTGGGCGTGACCGCGGGCCAGCTCGTGTTCGGTCCGCTGTCCGACCGGTTCGGCCGCGTGCCGCCGCTCATCGCCGGTGCCGCGGTGTGCGTGCTCGCCAGCATCGCCGCGGTGCTCGCGCCGAACATCGGCGTGCTCATCGCGGCCCGCCTGCTGCAGGGCCTCGGCGGTGCGGCCGGCATGGTGATCAGCCGTGCGGTCATCTCCGACCTGGCGACCGGCAAGTCCGCCGCCCGCGCGTTCTCGCTCATGATGATCGTCGGCGGGGTCGCCCCGGTCGTCGCACCGCTGCTCGGCGGCCTGCTCACCGGCCCGATCGGTTGGCGCGGCCTGCTCTCGATCGTCCTCGGCCTGTCGGTCGTCATGCTCATCGCGGTCCTCGCCGTGATCCGCGAGACCCACCTGAAGGAACACCGCGACGCGCTGCGTGCGGAACGCCGTGGCTCCGGCTCGGCGCTCCGCGCCCTGCGCTCCCGCACGTTCCTCGGGTACACCGCCGTGTTCGGCTTCGCGTTCGCCGTGATGATGGCCTACATCTCCGCGTCGCCGTTCCTGTACCAGGACATGATCGGCTTCGGCACGGTCGGCTACGGCCTGGCCTTCGGGCTGAACGCCCTGGCGCTGATGGGCGTCAGCATCCTGTCCGCCAAGCTCACCGCGACCCGTTCGGTCACCGGCGTGCTGTCGCTCGGCATCGTGCTGGTGCTCGCGTCGACCGTCGCGTTCGCGCTGCTCGTCGTCTCCGGGGCGCCGGTCATCTGGCTCGCCGTGCCGCTGTTCACCGCGGTGGGCTCGCTCGGTCTGGTGCTCGGCAACGCCACGGCGCTCGCCCTCGGTGCCGTGCCGTCAGCTGCCGGCAGCGCCTCGGCCGTGCTCGGTGCCCTGCAGTTCGGACTCGCGGCGCTCGTGTCCCCGCTCGTCAGCATCGGCGGCTCGGACACCGCGGCGCCGCTGGCGATCGTGATGCTCGCCGCCGCCGTGGTGGCCGTCGTGGCGCTGCTCGCGGCGCGGGGCCGGACCAGCACGCTCCGCTGACCTGGCAGGACACCGCCCGCTGACGCGGAACGACACCATCGGCGCACGACATCGACAGTGTCGTTCCGCGTCGACCAGACCACCCGCGACCACCCGGCCCGGCAGCGCCCGGCAGCGCCGGCGTCAGCCCCGCCCCGGCCGTAGGAACGGCACCCGCGGCATGAGCCAGTCGACCCACACCACCCGCACCCCCGGCGCCACGGCCAGTGCCCACAGGATCGAGGCGGCGGCGTCGGTCGGGTAGTGGACCGCGTCGATCGACACCGCGAAGAAGACGATCACGATGGCCACGACCCCGAGCGTCAGGGCGAGCCGGTGCCACCGGGTCTCGCGGAGCAGCCAGATCAGGGCGACGACGAACGCCGTGATGTAGACCGTGTGCCCGCTCGGGTACCCGGGGTCCGGCTGCACGGGGAACGGGTGCGGCAGCACGGCGACGTCGGGGCGGGCGCGGTGCACGATCTCCTTGACGATCGCGGACGGCACCCACGTGATCGCGATGGTGCCGCCGAACGCCAGGGCCGGGCGCAGGTCCCGCGTTCGCCACCAGATCACGGCGACGACGACGACCGTGATCCCGATCGCCGGCGCCGGGCTGATCACGTGGTAGACCGCGGTGCTGAACGCCCCGACGAACCCGGTGTGCAGCGCGTTCAGGGCCTTGGACAGGCCGAGGTCGACGGTGCCGAGCGTGAACCCGACGATGGTGATGACGACGACCGCGATGACGGCGATCGCCACCGAGACCAGCGGGTACGGCGAGGGCTCGAGGATCCCGTACGCGGCGGGCTCCCGTCGGCGGGGACGGAGGAGCGGCGCGGCGTCGGTCATCCTGCCATCGTCGCAGCACGACCCGGGCATCAGGGCGCGAGTGGGACGCGCGATGCTCCGAAAGCGTTCAGCGCAGCGGTCGCGAGTAGACAGGACGCATGCCAACCGTTGCCGAGAACATCGTCGCCACCCTCCGCGCCAACGACGTCCACCGGGTCTACGGCCTGCCCGGGGACTCCCTGAACGGCTTCACCGACGCCCTGCGCAAGGACGGGACGATGCGGTGGGAGCACGTCCGTCACGAAGAGGCGGCCGCGTTCGCCGCCAGCGCCGAGGCCGCCCTGACCGGTGACCTGGCCGTCTGCGCCGGCAGCTGCGGCCCCGGCAACCTGCACCTGGTCAACGGCCTGTACGACGCGAACCGTTCGCGGGTGCCGGTGCTGGCGATCGCCGCCCACATCCCCACGGCGGAGATCGGCTCCGGCTACTTCCAGGAGACGCACCCGCAGGAGCTGTTCCGCGAGTGCTCCGTCTACGTCGAGTACGTCGCCGACCCGGTGCAGATGCCCCGCCTGCTCGAGATCGCGATGCGTGAGGCGATCGAGAAGCGCGGCGTCGCGGTCCTCGTGATCCCCGGCGACGTGCTGCTCGCCGAGGCGAAGGACGACCGCGTCACCCGCATCGAGCGGGCCACCCCGCGCATCGTGCCGAGCGAGGCCGAGCTGCAGCGCACCGCCGACCTGTTGAACGGTGCTGACCGGATCACCATCCTGGCCGGAGCCGGCGTCGCGGACGCCCACGACGAGGTCGTCGCCCTGGCCGAGCGGTTGCAGGCCCCGATCGTGCACGCGCTGCGCGGCAAGGAGTACATCGAGTACGACAACCCCTACGACGTCGGCATGACGGGACTGCTCGGCTTCTCGTCCGGGTACCGCGCCATGGAGGACGCCGACGTCGTGCTCATGCTCGGCACGGACTTCCCGTACCAGCAGTTCTTCCCCGCCGAGGCGAAGCACGTGCAGGTCGACATCCGCGGTTCGCAGCTCGGCCGGCGGCACCCCGTCGACATCGGGCTGGTCGGCACCGTCAAGGACACCGCCCTCGCACTCATCCCGCTGCTGACCGGCTCGCACCCGGCGAAGCACCTCGAGGACTCGCTCAAGCACTACCGGAAGACCCGCGAGAAGCTCGACGACCTGGCCGTTCCGGCCGGCCCGAAGAAGCCGCTGCACCCGCAGTACGTCGCCCGGGTGCTCGACCGGCTCGCCGCCGAGGACGCCGTCTTCATCCCCGACGTCGGCTCGCCCGTCGTGTGGGCCTCGCGCTACCTCACGATGAACGGCAAGCGCCGCCTGATCGGCTCGTTCGTGCACGGCACGATGGCGAACGCCGTCCCGCAGGCGATCGGTGCGCAGACCGCGTTCCCGGACCGGCAGGTGATCGCCCTGGCCGGCGACGGCGGCCTGACGATGCTCCTCGGTGAGCTCATCACGATCGTGCAGAACAAGCTGCCGGTGAAGATCGTCGTGTTCGACAACTCGTCGCTCAACTTCGTCGAACTCGAGATGAAGGCCGCCGGCTTCGTGAACTACGGCACCGAGCTGCAGAACCCGGACTTCGCCGCCGTCGCCGAGGCGATCGGCATCAAGGGGTTCCACGTCGACGTGTCCGACGACTTCGAGGACGCCATGGCCGCCGCGCTCGCGCACGACGGTCCCGCGCTCGTGTCGGTCCGCGCGAACCGCCAGGAACTCTCCATGCCCCCGGCGGTCACCCTCGAGCAGGCGAAGGGCTTCACGCTCTACGCCATCCGCACGGTGCTGTCGGGTCGCGGTGACGAGCTGCTGGACCTCGCGTCGACCAACGCGCGCCAGCTGCTGTAGACGCGACCGGAGGACGGCCTGGAGGCCCGTGGCAACGCCGCCACGGGCCTCCAGGCCGTCACGGCGTCACCACCCGAGCGGCTGGCCGTCCTCCAGGAAGACGCCGGTGGGGCCCTCCGGGCCCGCGCTCGCGGCGGCCGCGATCGTCGCGGCGCTGACCTCGACGGGGCGACCGTGCGGGTTCGGCATGCCCCCGAACTCGGTGGCCGTGTAACCGGGCTCGATCGCGACGAAGTGCACCTCGGGCGCGATCTTCGCGTACTGCACCGTCAGCATCGAGACGGCCGCCTTGGAGGCGCCGTAGACCACGGCCGGCACGGTGAACGCGGGCTTCGACGGGTCGTGGGTGGCGGTGAACGAGCCGAGCGCACTCGACAGGTTCACCACGATCGGGTTCGCGGAGCGACGCAGGAGCGGCAGCGCGGCCTCGGTCGCGCGGATCGTGCCGACGGCGTTCGTGTCGAACACGTCGAGCGCCTGGGGGCCGTCCTGCCCCCACACGGCGATGCCGGCGTTGTTCACGAGGACGTCGAGGCCGCCGTTCGCGTCGACGTGGGCGAAGGCCGCGGCGACCGAGTCGTCGTCGCGGACGTCGAGCTGGACCGAGCGGGCGCCGATCTCGGCGGCGACCGCGGCGCCCTGGTCGGCGTCGCGGGCTCCGATCCACACGGTGTGGCCCGCCTCGACGAGCTGACGGGCGGTTTCCTTGCCGAGGCCGCGGGTGGCCCCGGTGATGAGTGTCGTTGTCATGGGTCCAGCGTCGTGCTCGGCGGCGACCGCAGGGAGTCGACCCGTTGTCGTAGGACCGGCAGGGCCAGGACCGGGTCGCTCGTCGCGCGCAGACTGGGGACATGGCGGACACGGACTTCGGGCACACCCTGCGGCGGCTGCGCGACCACGTCTCCCCCGAGGCGGTGGGCGTGGTCGTCGGGCCGCGTCGGCGTGCGGCCGGTCTGCGGCGAGAGGAGCTGGCCGGCCTCGCGGGGATCTCGGCCGACTACCTGACCCGGCTCGAGCAGGGGCGGGCGACCTCGCCGTCCGCCCAGGTCGTCGAGGCGCTCGCGCGGGCGCTGCGGGTCGTCGATGCCGACCGCGAGCTGCTCTACCGGCTCGCCGGGCACGCGGTCCCCGGCGCCGACGTGGTGCCGTCGCGGATCCCGCCGAGCGTGCAGCGGCTGCTCGACCGCCTGGCGGACACCCCCGTCGCGGTGCTCGACGCCGCGGGGAACCTGCTCGTCGCCAACGCCCCGTACGACGCCCTGATGGGGCCGATCGGGGCACTGCGCGGGAACGACCGGAACACCGCGTGGCGGCACCTGGTCGGTTCGGGCAGCCGCGCCGTGCACAGTCCGGAGGAGCAGGCCGCGTTCGAGGCGAACCTGGTGGCCGGGCTCCGGATGACCGCTGCCCGGTACCCCCTCGACCGGCAGCTGCAGCAGCTCGTGCGGGACCTCCGGGCCGCGAGCCCGCGGTTCGTCGAGCTGTGGGACTCCGGCGCGACGACCCTGGGCGAGACGGCCCGCCGCAAGGTGATCGACCACCCGGACGTCGGGCTCATCACGCTCGACTGCGACACCCTGGTCGTCGGACCGGAGGACCTGCGGATCCTGGCGTACACGGCCGAGCCCGGGTCGGTGGACGCGGAGCGGCTGGCCCTGGCGATCGTGGTGGGGACGCAGTCGTTGGTGGAGTGACGCGAGGGGCGGGGGCGCTCTGGTTGTGCGCGGCTCAGTGTTTGTGCACGCTTCAGCACCGGCCAGCCGCGGTCGTTCGCTGCGAGCCCGCCTGAACCCTTCGGAGAAGGCCCACAGGTCGCGTCCTTCGCCCTTGTCCGGCCCGGACGTCGTCCATAGGCTCCCGCTGTCAGACGATCGTCTGACTCCAGAACGGGACGAGGACGGGCATGAACGACGACACGCAGGTCAGCATGAACCGGGTGCACTGGGACGGTGGCGTGCCGCGCAGTGCGGTGGACGCACTCCTGCACGACGGCGGACTGGCGGTGGTCCCGACCAAGGTCGGCTACATCCTGATGACCTCGGACCGCGCGGGTCTGGAGCGCAAGTTCGACGCGAAGGAACGCAACCGGAACAAGCCGGGCGTCGTGCTCGTGAGTTCGCTCGAGATGCTCCGGAGCATCGCGCAGCTCACCCCCGAGATCGACGACCTGTACCAGCGGTGCTGGGACGAGGACGTCCTGCTCGGGTGCATCCTTCCCTGGAGCGCGGAGGGGCGAGCGGCGCTGCCGGCGGACGGCTCCGACGAACTCATGATGGACACCCGTGGCACGTCCTGCTTCGTCATCAAGTTCGGCGTCCCCGGTGAGCTCGCCGCCCGCGAACTCTGGACCGAGCACGGCAAGTTCGCCTTCGCGAGCTCGGCCAACCCGTCCGGTACCGGCAACCGTGGCGTGGTGGACGGCATCGGCGAGCGCATCGCCGAGCGCGCCGACGTGATCGTCGAGGCGGACGACTACGTCGCGTCCATCCAGCCGGAGCAGACCGCCGAGACCCGCTACGAGCAGGGCGTCATGGTGTCGATGGTCGACGACACCGGAGCCCTGATCCCGCTGCAGGACGGACGCCGATCGGTCGTCCCCGCACCGACGCTCATCCGCAAGGGCCTCGACGTCGACCGGATCATGGGGCTGCTCGCGGACACGTTCACGAGCTGGGACTACCGGCAGGGTGAGTACTACTGAGCCCGCACGAGCGGACTTCCGTGGGCCGGAACCGCCTGTCGCGTGAGGACGCCGCAAGCCGCATCACCGCGTTCGTGTACGGCAACATCGTGATCCTCGGGACGATCGCGCCGATGGTCCCGGACACCGCCGAGAGTGGTCGGGGGCTCTGGTACGTGCTCGCCACCGCGTTCTCGACCTTCCTCGCACACACCTTCGCCGAGTCGGTCGGCCGACGTGCGCGCAGCGATCACCGCCTCACCGCGGAGACCGTCCGCGCCGAGGTGCGAGATTCGCTGCCCGTCCTCACCTCCGGGCTCCTCCCGGCTGCCGTCCTCGCCTACGCCTGGCTGACCGGGACGTCCGGGCTCGCGGCCGAGATCATCGCGATCGGGTACCTCGTGGTCCGGCTCGCCCTCCTCGGGCCCGTCGTGGCCAGGCTCCGCGGGGAGAAGCCGTCCCCGCGGACGTTCGTGGCCGGCCTCGTCCTCGCGCTCGTCGGTGTCGGCATCGCCCTGGTGAAAGCGGGTCCCGGCTTCTGAGGCGAGCGTGCACGGGAGCACGGGGTACGGGAGCCTCGACACCTCGCGCCGTCACGTGGCCTGTCCGTCGGCGACGGCCGCGACGGCTTCGATCTCGACCAGCTGGTCGTCGTAGCCGAGCACCGTGACCCCGAGCAGGGTGCTCGGCACGTCGTGCGCGCCGAAGGCATCGCGCACCACCTGCCATGCGGTGACGAGGTCGGCCTGCTGCGAGGACGCCACGAGCACCCGGGTGCTCACGACGTCCTCGATGGACGCTCCTGCAGCACGCAGCGCCTCCTGCATCGTCTCGATGCACCTGACCGCCTGGCCCGCGTAGTCACCCACCGCCACAGTCGAGCCGTCCGGGGCGAGCGGGCAGGCCCCGGCGAGGAACACGAGCCGCGTTCCAGCCGGCACGGTGGATGCGTACGCGTACTGCGCCGCGTCGCTCAGGACGTCGGATCGAATGAGACGGACAGCGCTGGCCATGCCGGTCATCCTGCCAGCAGCGGCGTTCACCCCTCACCAGCGTCAGGCGCAGTACTCGTACGGCAACATCGCGACCGGCCCCACCCAGATCGCACCCACGGTGGTGCCGTCCGTCCCGAGCTGGAACGTCATGAAGCGTCCGTCGGCCTGCACGCTCCACATCGAGTACGGCCCCTGCTCCTCACCGTAGGTGCCGGTGTACCGCAGGTCCGGGTACGCGGAGCGCACCTCGGTCAGGGGCGCTCCGATGCCGATCCCGGCGTCGGTCTCGGGCGAGTTCGTCGTCACCGGGTCCGGCCCCAGCCCACCGATGGTCACCCCGGCGACCTTGCCGGCGCGCGGGATGACGATGAGGCCGGGAGCGTCGGACCGCTCCCAGAAGGTCGTCTCCGGACTGGCCGGGCACGCATCCGTACTCCGCGTGTAGGCAGCTGTCAGGTCGTCGATCTCGCCCTGCACCGGACCACCGAGGGCGATCGGCCCGACCTCGTCGGTCGAGATGGTCCACGTCGCAGGGTCCGACAGGCTGAAGGCCGTGTCCGTCGTGGTCGGGGTCGCAGCGGGGGTCGGGGTGTCGGAGTCAGACGGCGTCTCCGGGGTCGCAGTCGCAGTCACGGTCCGGGTCGGCGTCGCAGCCGGCGAGCCGGAACAGGCGGTCAGCGCCATCGCTGCGACGAGCCCGAGGGTCACCCCAGCGGTCCGGGCCGCACCGTTCACGCGGCCCCCGCCGAACTCCGCGGCTTCCGATCCGGCGGGAGCTGGGGGCCGGGCTGCCGAACGGTCCTCCAGCTGCCGATCCGCGGGTCGAGCCGGACGGCGTCCCCGCATTCGTCGCAGTGCGCCGCTCCCGCCTCGCCGAGCAGGATCTTCGCGTCGTCGTGGACGAACGGGTCCGGGTTGCCGGGCATCGTCTGTTTCCCTCCGTCGGCGGATGTCGAACGGCCCCCGCCCGCAGGCGGGGACCCGACCGGCGCGGGCTCCGGAGAGCCGCAGCGCCGGCCGGTCGCCCCCGCGCCGTTGCGATGGCCGGTCCACCGTACGTCGAGCCTCCACGAGGGACGGAACCCCTCGTCCGCCATCGCAACCAGAGCGTTACACAGCTTCCGACGCAGCGATCAGTCGGCGTCCTCGACGTCGAACACGACGACCCGCGCACTCGCCGCACCGATGAACTCGGCCACCGGCCGGTGCTCCGGGTGCGGCAGGTACCCGGCGAGCGCGGCACGATCGCGGAACCGGACGACGAGCATCCAGTGGAACCCGCCCTCCAGCCCCTCGGTGCTCACGCTCGTGCCGGACTGCACCGACTCGACCCCCTCGATCCGTGGCAGGTGCGCACGCGACAGGGCGGAGGCCTCGGACGACCGGTCCTCCCCGTCCCACTCGACCAGCACGGTGTGCGTCACTCCGGACACGTGGTCCCCTTCCTCGAATGCAAGAACGCCAGAACCCCAGAGCGTCGGATCAGAACGCCGGCGTCCCACCGGCGATCGTGATGGTCGACCCGGACTGGTAGCTCGACTCCGGGCTGACCAGGTGCACGTAGGCGGCACCGAGTTCGGCGGGCTGACCCGGACGGCCGAACGGCGAGCTCTCACCGAAGTGCGACACCGTCTCGGCATCGTCGGAACCCGGCTGCAGCGGCGTCCACACCGGCCCCGGCGCCACGGAGTTCACGCGGATGCCCTTCGGCGCGAGCTGCTGCGCGACGGCCTCGGTGAAGAGCTTGATCGCACCCTTCGACACGGCGTAGTCGATCTTGTCCGGCGAGGGCGTCGACGCCTGGATCGAACCGGTCGTCACGATCGTCGATCCGGGCTCGAGGTGCGGCACGGCGGCCTTCGTCAGCCAGAACAGCGAGTAGATGTTGGTCTTGAAGGTGGAGTCGAACATCGACGTGTCGAGCGTCAGGATGTCCTCGTTGCTGTCCATGCGGCCGGCGACCATGACGAGCGTGTCGAGACCGCCGAGCTCGTCGACGCCCTTCTGCACCAGGTCGATGCAGTACTGCTCGTCGGCGATGTCACCGGGGAACAGCACGGCGCGACGACCCTCGGACTCGAGCAGGTCGCGAACCTGCTCGGCGTCCTCCTGCTCGTCGGGCAAGTAGGACAGCACCAGGTCGGCGCCCTCGCGCGACAGCGCGATCGCGGCGGCACGGCCGATGCCGGAGTCGGCACCGGTGACGATGCCGCGGAAGCCCTTCAGCCGACCGAGACCGACGTAGCTCTCCTCGCCGTGGTCGGGCTTCGGGTCCATCTTCCACGCGGCACCCGGCAGCGACTGCTCCTGCTTCGGGTACGGCGGGGCCGGGTAGAGGGTGTTCGGATCGCGCTTCTCGTACTGGCTCATGGCCCCACTGTCGTCGTCGCGCCCGCACGGGCGCTCAGCTGGTGGGTGACGGACGCTGAACAGGCGAGCACCGCCCTGCAGGTGGACGGGACGGACTGGAGGCGCGGTGCGGGCCCGAACCGCGCCTCCTGTCCGTCACCTGGTTCAGACGCCGGCCGTGGTCCGGATCCAGGACGAGGCCTGCGACAGCAGGGCGTAGTTCGAGCCGGCCTTGGTGTTCGCGCCGGGGTCGGCGCTGTCGCCTGTGGAGCAGACGGCGACGACCTTGCCGTTCACGAGCAGCGGGCCGCCCGAGTCACCGTGGTTCGATGCACCGGTCACGCCGGTGAGGTGCTGGGCACGACCGCCGAAGGCGTCGGTGCTCGCGCCGGTGAGCGAGACGGTGGCCTGGTACAGGCCGTCGGACTGGGTCGCGTTCGCACGCAGGCCGTAGCCCTGGATGGTGCCGGTGCCGCTCGGCTTGGCCGTCGCGGTGAGGTCGAGGGGCGCGTAGGTGGACAGCGAGTACGCGGTCCGCAGGTGCACGAGCGCGATGTCACCCGCCGGCGAGGCGCTGACGCGGTCGACGGCGACGGCCGTGCCACGGTTGACGGTGGAGTTGGAGTGGTAGACGTTCATCGCGCCGATGCCGTCGATGCAGTGCCGGGCGGTCAGGATCCACGAGGCGTTGAGCTGCTCGCCGGTGCAGTTGCTGACGTAGCCGGAGGGGATGCTGCCGCCGGAGGCTTCGAGCTGCACCGCCCACGAGGTGGTGGGGGCCTTCTCGCCGCCGACGACCTTCGTGCTGACGGGCAGCGCGGAGGCGGGCGAAGCGGCGAACACGCCGGCGGTGATGACGGCGACCGCGGCGAACGCGGCTGCGATGGACTTCTTCATGACGACTCCTCTGTCGGTGAAGCACCTGCCAGTTGCTCTGTGCAACTGATGCGTCATCCTGACCCCCGGTCGAGGGGTCGCACCAGTCCGCACTTCGACGGACGCGACGTGTGACCCCGTCGGGACGGGTCAGGCCGAGCCCCGCGGTCGCGACTCGGTGCGGAGCAGCAGTCCGTGGTGGTGCGTGGTGAGCGTCACCGCGACCACCTCGCCGAACGCATCGCCGTCGAGCTGCACGCGCTCCGGGGTGTCCACGGTCAGCCGCAGCGTTCGTGCCCGCGTGTACCGGAGCGCGCGTGAGGTCGGCAACACGCGAGCGAGGAGCCGTCCGAACCGGGTGCGCGCGAAGAAGCGGTTGAGCGTCAGCGCGTACCCGACCTTGGTCCAGCCGAGCCACCCGGTCGGCCGGAACGCCACGGCGTCGAGGATGCCGTCGTCCGGTCGGGCCGCGGGGAGCAGCAGGATGCCCGCGGTCAGGGTGCCGCAGTTCCCGACGATGATCGTGTGGGCGCTCATGCTGCGGAGCGGGCCGTCGTCGATCCCGTAGTGCACGGGGATCTGCCGGTTGCCGATCACGGACCGTGCGATGGGATCCGAGTAGGCGACCCATCCGAACCGCTTCTTCACCCACGCGTTCGTGTCCGCGGCCATGCTCGCATCGAGCCCGATGCCGGTCATCACCAGGAACGCATGCGACGTCGTGGTGCCCGCCGGGTCGGTCAGGTCGGCCAGTCCGACGTCGATCGGGCGGTCCGTCCCGCTGAAGCCCGCTCGGACCGAGCGCACCAGGTCGCCGAGGGGCAGACCGAGGTTCCGAGCGAACAGGTTGCCGGTGCCGCTGGGGACGAGCGCCACCGGCGTCCCGGTGCCGCGGAGCTCCGCGGCGACGACCCGGAGCGTGCCGTCACCACCCGCGACGAGGACGACGCTCGGGTGGGCGTCGCGCGCGGCCCGCGCAGCAGCACGCCCGTCGTCGTCGGCACTCGTCTCGAACCAGAGCGACTCGGCCCAACCGTGTGCGCGCTCTTCGTCGCCGAGCACCGCTCGGAGGCGGGCTTGTTCGATCTTGGTCGGGTTCACGACCACCGCCGCTCGGAGCTGCTGGGGTTCGTTCGGGAGGTTCGGCATGCGGTCGGTGCGGGGATTCCTGCTGGTGGTGCGCTTCGCCAGTGGCGGACTAGTTGGTCCGGCCCGCGTTGCGGGCCTTGTTGCCGCTTCGGCGGACGGCCCCGAAGACGATCGTGCCGAGCAGCAGGACGATGCCGATGACGCCGAGCCAGAACAGGCCCTTCAGGGCGAAGCCGACGATGGACAGGACTGCCCAGAGGACGACGAGGACGATGACGGTCTTCACGGTGGTGGTTCCTTCAGTGGGGTGTGGTGCGTGCGGGTGGGGTCGGGCGGGGTGGGCGTGTCAGTGGATCCGGAGCTCGGTCACCATGGGGCAGACGAAGGGGTCGCGGGCGGCGAGTCCGACGCGGTTGAGGTACCGGACGACGATGCCGTAGGAACGCAGCAACGTGGTCTCGGTGTACGGCACGTCGAGGGTGTCGCAGTGGTCACGCACCAGCAGGCGGGCCTG
>NZ_CAJCKD010000042.1:0-29948 GCF_903970855.1 Curtobacterium sp. ME12 | reverse complement strand
GTGCTCGACCGTGACCGTCCCGGCGCCGTCGTGGTCGACGCCCACGACCTGACCCGCTGGGCCGCGCTGCACCCCGACCTCGTCACGCCGAACGCCGGGGAGACCGCCGCGCTGCTCGACACGGAGCTCGGAACGGGTGCCGACCGCGTCGGCACCGTCGTCGCCGCCCGTGCCGACGTGCTCGCCCGCAGTGGTGCCCGTGCCGCGGTGGTCACGCTCGACCGCGACGGCACGGTCCTGCTCGAGCCAGGGTCCGACCAGGGGTTCCGCACGCGGGCCACCCCCGCCTCGGAGCAGCAGGCCTCCGGCGCCGGCGACACGTTCTGCGCCGCCGCGACCGTCGCCCTCGCCGTGCAGGCGCCCCTGCGCGACGCCGTGGCGGTCGCCCAGGCCGCGGCCGACGTCGTCGTCCGCGAGGCCGGCACGTCCGTCTGCACCGCCACGGCCCTGCTCGAATCGGTGACCGCGCCGGCCGCGACCGTCGTGGACCACGACGAGCTCGCCACCGCGGTCGAGGCCGCACGCCGGGCGGGCCGACGCGTCGTCTTCACGAACGGCTGCTTCGACGTCGTGCACCGCGGGCACACCACGTACCTGCGGCAGGCCCGTGACCTGGGCGACCTGCTCGTCGTCGCGTTGAACGACGACGACTCGGTGCGCCGCCTGAAGGGCCCGGAGCGGCCGATCAACCCGGCCGAGGACCGCGCCGGCGTGCTCGCCGCGCTGGCCTGCGTCGACCTGGTCACGGTGTTCGCGACGGACACCCCCATCCCGCTCATCGAGCGGCTGCGGCCCGAGGTCTACGTCAAGGGCGGCGACTACTCCCCCGAGATGCTGACCGAGACCGAGGTCGTGCGCGGCTACGGCGGCGAGGTCGTCATGGTCGACTACGTGCCCGAGCACTCCACCAGCGCCGTCGTGCGCCGGATCCGCGAAGCCGCTGCGCGGCCCGAACCGGACCCGGCACCGTGACCGCCCGCTGGTCCGGGTCCTGGGCGAAGGCCCCCGATCCAGCGGACACGAGCACGGTCGACGTCGACGTGCTCATCCCGACCGTCGGCCGGCCGGCCGAGCTCGCCACGACGCTCGCCGGCCTCGCCGCCCAGACCGACGTCGACCTGCGCGTCGTGCTGAGCGACCAGTCCGCGGACGGAGACGCCGCCGGCGCGCCGGCGGTCGCCGCCATGCTCCGCGTCCTGGAGGTCCAGGGCCGATCCGTCACGCTCCTCACCCACCCGGAACGGCGTGGCCTGGCGGAGCACCGGCAGTTCCTGCTCGACCACGCCGAGGCCGCCGCGGTGCTGTTCCTCGACGACGACGTCTGGCTCGAGCCGGGGTCGATCGCGCGGATGCTCGACGCGCTGCGCACACTGGGCTGCGGGTTCGTCGGCAGCGCCGTGCAGGGCCTGTCGTACCTGCAGGACCGCCGCCCCCACGAGACCGCGGTGTTCGAACGGTGGGACGGCCCCGTCGTGCCCGAGGTGGTGCGCCGCGGCACCCCCGGTTTCGACCGCTGGTCGCTGCACAACGCCGCGAACCCGACGCACGTCGCCGCCGACCTCGACCTGCACCCCGGCGAGTGGGTGCCCTACCGCGTCGCGTGGGTCGGCGCCTGCGCGCTGTACGACCGGCGTGCGCTCGAGGAGGTCGGGGGCTTCCGGTTCTGGGACACCCTGCCGCCCGAGCACGCCGGCGAGGACGTCGTCGCGCAGTGGCGGGTGATGGAACGGTTCGGCGGTGCGGGCATCATGCCCTCGGGTGCCGTGCACCTGGAGGCCCCGACCACCGTCGTCGACCGCCGTGTGGACGCACCCGACGTGGTCTTCGCGGACGGGAACGTCATACCGCGGTAGGGGGTGGTCGAGACCACCGCGGGATGGCTGCGGCGCGCCGGATCCGTAGCGTCGTCCCCGTCGACGAGTTCCGTCGCCGGGAGGGAGCACCCCGTGTTCGACCAGATCACCCCGCTCGTCGTCGAGCTGGCCGCGAGTCCGCTCGTCTACGTCGTCCTCTTCGCCCTGTGCCTGGTGGACGGCTTCTTCCCGCCGGTGCCGAGCGAGGCCGCCCTCGTCGCGATCGCCGCCATCGCCGCGACGTCTGGACAGCCCGTGCTCGCCGTGGTGCTCGTCGCCGCCGCCCTCGGAGCGATCGCCGGCGACTCGATCGCGTACTGGATCGGGCGCCGGATCGGGTTCGCTCGCCTGGCCCGGTCGAAGCGACCACGGATCGCGGCGGCCTTCGCGTTCGCCGAGCGGCAGATGCAGCGCCGCTCCGCCAGCCTCATCCTGACCGGGCGCTTCATCCCGGTCGGCCGGGTCGCCGTCAACACGACCGCCGGCGCGACCCGGCTGTCCTACCGCCGGTTCCTGGCGATCAGCGCGATCGCGGGGCTGGCGTGGTCGGCGGTGTCGATCGGGATCGCCCTGGCCGCGTCGAGCGTGCTGCACGAACCGATCGTCGCCGCCCTGGTGTCGATGGTGGTCGCCGCCGGGCTCGGGATCGCGGTCGACCGGGTGCTCGGTACCATCAGCCGCAGGCGCGACGCCCGCCCCGCGATCGTCCCCGCAACACGCCGTCGTGATCCCGAGACCCCGCCGGGTGCGGCGGCGTCTCGGTGACGAAGCGGCGTCGCAGCGACACGACGGCGTCTCACGGGCCCGAGACGTGACCGCAGACGGACGGGAGGCCCGGTGCCAGCTGGCACCGGGCCTCCCGTCAGCGGGTGGTCGCGACTCAGGCGGCGAGGTGCGCCTGCAGGAACCAGCGGTCCTTGGTCAGCGCGCGCTCGATCTCGATCGCGACGTCCTGGCTGTTGAGGTCGACCTCGTCGAGGCCGTCGACCGCACGGCGGACCTGCAGCAGCGCGGCGTCGATCTGGGCGATCACCTCGGTGATGGTGACGTCCGAGTTCTGGAAGCCCTGCGACAGCGGCGGCAGGGTGGTGTTCGCGGCGACGGTCGCGATGCGCGAGTCGACCGGCAGGCCGAGGGCGACGATGCGCTCCGCAGCCTTGTCCGCGTAGTCCTGCGCGTGCTCGACGATCTCGTCGAGGAGCTCGTGCACGCCGACGAAGTTGCGGCCACGGACGTGCCAGTGGGCCTGCTTGCCGTTGACGACGAGCGCCTCGAGGTCGATGACGACGGGGGCGAGGAACTGGGCGACCCCGGCTGCGAGCTCCGGCGTGGTCGAGAACGGGGACGTGGTGCTGGGGGTGGTGGTGCTGCTCTGCGTGGTCATGTCGTTTCCTCCTCCGTCGTGGCTGCACCCGCGTGCCTGGCCCTGTCCTGACCTGTCGGGTGCTGCCGATGGTCACAACCATGCCCGCCTCTCTTGCATGCCGCAAGGAAGAGCAGGCTGCCCTTACCCGCCGTACTCGACCTGGACCTGCTGGCCGGCGTCGGTGAGCTCGAGCTGCACCATGGACCGTGCGCGCTCGATCCACGGGCTGTCCGCGCAGCCGATCCACACCGAGGTGCGGGGCTCGCAGCCCGTGACGCACCACTCGGCTGCCCACCCGGTCAGGGCATGTGCGAGTGCTTCGCCGTGGTCGGCGAAGACCAGCGGGGCGACTGCCGAGCTGCGGGCGCTCCGGACCAGCCAGGTGACGGTGACGCGCGGCGGAGCCGGCAGGATGCGGATCTGCTCGTCGAGGGCGACCTCGACGAAGACCTGCCCGTACGCGTTCTCGGGGAGTTCCTCGAGCTGGCGGTGGATCTCGACGAGGTCCTCGGCACCGCCCGCGATGAGGATGCGTTCGCTGGGCTGTCGCCGGGTCCGTGCCATGTGGCAACGGTAAGGCAAGCCTTACCTCATCACAAGGGGGAACGACCGGTTCCGGCGATGTCCACAGCGGGCACACCGAGTTCGTGCGACAGGAACCGCCACATCCACGACAGCGCGACCGTGTTCGTGAGCCCCGGGACGCCCTGGGCGATCTGGGTCGCGACGCCGTCGCTGTACGCGGCGAGCTGCAGTGCGACGGTGTCTGCGTCGACGTCGACGAACACCCCGGCCTCCACCCCGCGTCGGATGACACGCACCAGGCACGCCTCCCAGACGCGAATGCGTTCGGCGTACTCGGCGGCCACCTCGGGCCGCCGGACCACCGCGGTCCAGTAGTCGGACCAGATCCGCCAGTGCTGCCGGACCTGCTCGGTGTCACCGAACAGCGGGGCGACGAGCATCCGCAGCCCCACCAGCACGTCGGGTTCGGCGTCGACGGCAGCGACGATGGCGCCGTAGAAGCGCTCCGTCTCGAGCACCACGACCTCGTTCAGGATCTCCGCGACGCTGCCGAAGTGGTACGTCACGGTGCCGACGGAGACGCCGGCCTCAGCCGCGATGTCGCGCAGCCCGGTGGCGCCGACGCCGTTCCGCACGATCACCGCGCGGGCGGCCTCGACGATCATCGCGCGTCGGACCTCCGGCCGCTGCCGGACCCTCGCCGACGCGGTCACGCCGACGTCCGTGGGACGTCGTCGACGAAGGTCCGCTCGGTGACGAGCACCTCGGGTTCGTCCGGTCCGCCGTCGCGGGCCCAGGCGCGCACGGTGTTGACGACGTGGAAGGTGTCGGCGTCGGCGGTGACCTCGGACGTCGTCTCGAGGCGCGCGGCCCACTCCGGCTTCGTCAGCCCGATCGCCCAGTGGGAACTCGCCCGTGCGCTGGTCGGGTCGTCGGACCGGATCCGGTACGTCTCACGGGCGTCCTCGGTGAACACCAGGCCGTCCGGGTAGACGCGCCCGCCGCCGTACCCGGGGTCGACGTCGAGCGTCCACTCCCCCGTCTCGACGTCGTGCGTCACCGTGCGCTGCGGCAGCGGTTCGGCCGGCGCGACGCGCTCGATCACGAGGGGCTCGGACCGTTCGGGCTCGGCGAAGACCACCCCGTCGTCGGTGGACCGGGTCCAGGTGGGCAGGGTGACGCTCGAGGCGGTCGGGTCGATCGTCACGGTGGCGTCGACGCCGTGCGGCCACACCCACGGCCAGTAGGACGAGGAGACCGCGATGCGGAGCCGGTGTCCGGCGGCGAACCGGTGTCCGGTCGAGACCAGGCGCACGGGCAGGTCGGCGGGCGTCCCGGGCACGAGCACGTCGTCGCGGTCCATGCCGTCGCGCTTCGCGGCGTTCAGCACCCCGCGCGTGACGAGCGTCGACGAGCCGTCCGGAGCGACGTCGCAGAGCCGGACGGTCAGGGTGGCCCGGGGCTGGTCGCTCGTGACGGACAACCGCACGAGCACGTTGCCGAGCAGGTCGAACGCCTTGCCGACCGGCAGGTCGAAGGTGACCGACCGGCCGTCCTCGGCGCGCTGGTCCGGCGGCAGGTCGGTGGCGTTGCCGAACGGGAAGAACCGACCGGCGTCCATCCCGGTGTGCTGCGGCGACCGTACGACGACCGGCCCGAGGTCGCCGCCCCGCAGTGCGGCGAGGGGCAGGACGCGCTCGTGGGTCGCGGCGGAGGGCCACGCCTCGGCACCGATCCAGCGACCGCGGCGGTCGGCGTAGTACGGCGCGGGGGTCTCGCCCTCGTTGATCCAGGCCCGCAGTGCGGGGTCGTCCTCGACGCCGGTGTTCACCCCGAGCAGCCAGCGGTCCCACCACCGCAGGGTCTCCTGCAGGAACCCGATCGACGGCCCCGGCGCGAGGCCACGGTCCGGGTACTGGTGCGACCACGGACCGACGATGCCCTTCACGGGGGCGCTGACGTGGTCGACGAGCCGGAGCACGGCGTCCCGGTAGGGGTCCGCCCAGCCACCGACGGCGAGCACCGCGGCGCGGATGCCGTCGTAGTCCTCGGCCGCGCTGCCGTGCCGCCAGTAGTCGTCGCGCTCCTGGTGCGCCAACCACACCGGCGTCATCGGGCGGTTCGCCTCGAGGCGTTCCCGCCAGCGGTCGATCCACCCGTCGCCGACGACCTCGGGCCGGGGCGGCCGGGAGTTGAAGGCGAACATGGTCGCGCCCCAGGCCGCCATGTCGATGCCGAGCACGGCGCCGCCGACGTAGTGCACGTCGTTGTCGTACCGGTCGTCGGTCGAGCAAACCGTCACGATGGCCTTGAGGGCTGCGGGTGCCCGGGCTGCGAGCTGCAGCGCGTTGAAGCCGCCCCACGAGATGCCGAACATGCCGACGGCGCCCGTCGACCACGGTTGCTCGGCGAGCCAGGCGATCACGGCCTCGCCGTCGAGCAGCTCCTGCTCGCTGTACTCGTCGTCGAAGAACCCGTCGGACGAGCCGGTGCCGCGGATGTCGACCCGCACCGAGGCGTACCCGTGCTGGGCGTACCAGGGGTGCCGCTCCGAGTCGCGCGGCGCGGTCCAGTCGTCGAGCCGGTACGGCAGGTACTCGAGCAGCACCGGCGTCGCACTGCTCGGGCCACCCGGGTGCGTCGGCGACTGCGACGGCGCCCAGATCCGCGCGTGCAGCCGCACACCGTCGGGCATCGGGATCCACTCGTCGCGGACCGTGACGCCGGCGGGCAGCGAGCCGGGGTCGCCGATGGCGGTGAAGGTGGCGGCGGTGCCGTCGTCGGTCGTCATGCGTCCTCCCAGTTGCGGGTGCGGTGTCCGTCGCCGTGGTCGGTCCAGCCGTCGGCCTGCCGCCAGCGCGGCACCCCGTCACCGACCTCGGGCAGGGTCGTGCTGCCGGGTTCGAGCGTCGCCGCGAGCAGCGTCGCCGTGTACGGGTGGTTCGGGCCGGTGAACACCCGCTCGGTCGGACCGATCTCGACGATCCGGCCACCGGTCATCACCGCGACCCGGTCCGCCACACCCCGCACCACGGCGAGGTCGTGGCTGATGAACAGGCACGCGAGGCCCCGTTCGCGCTGCAGGTCGGCCAGCAGCGCGAGGATCCCCGCCTGCACCTGCACGTCGAGCGCCGTGGTGATCTCGTCGGCGATCACGAGCGACGGCTCGGCCGCGAGTGCGCGCGCGATCCCGACGCGCTGGCGCTGCCCACCGGACAGCTGCGCGGGCAGGCGGTCGGCGAACTCCGGGCCGAGCCCGACCTGGGTGAGCAGGGCCCCGACGCGCTCGCGCGAGGACGAGCCGCTGAACAACCGGAGCGGCCGCGCGACGGCTGCACCCACGGTGCGCCGCGGGTTGAGCGACGTGTCCGCGTTCTGGAACACGAGCTGCACGGCGCGCCGCAGGTCGGGCGCGCGTCCGGCGATCGGCTCGCGCAGGTCGCCGCGGGTCGTGCCGTCGTCGTACGTGAACGTCCCCGACTCGGCCGGCACCAGGCCGGCCAGCGCCGTCGCGAGCGTCGACTTGCCGCTGCCCGACTCGCCGACGACGGCGAGCGTCTCGTGCGCGGCGATCGAGAACGAGACGCCGTCGACGGCGGGCGGCAGGCCGCGGCCGTAGCGGATCACCAGGTCGTCCGCGGTCACCACGGGGCGGGCGGCGCGCTCGGGAGGCGCGGTGCGGGTGGCCGTGGAGCCGAGCGTCCCGGGGACGGTCGCGTCGTCGGGCACGACTCGCGTTCCTCCAGGCCGTCGCCCGTCCGGCACCGCGGCCAGCAGGGCGCGCGTGTACTCGTGCCGCGGCGCGGTGAAGAGCGCCGCCGTGGCGGCGTGCTCGACGACCTCGCCGTCGCGCATCACGGCGATCTCGTCCGCCATCGCGGACACCACCCCGAGGTCGTGGCTGACGAGCAGGACGGCCATGCCGAGCTGCCGACCGAGGTCGGCGACCAGGTCGAGGACCGCGGCCTGGGTGACGACGTCGAGGGCGGTGGTCGGTTCGTCGAGGACGAGCACCCGCGGCCGTGCGGCGACGGCCATCGCGATGGCGATGCGCTGCTGCTGGCCGCCGGACAGCTGGTGCGGGTACCGGCGGACGATCGCGTCGGGGTCCGGCAGCCGGACCAGCCGGACCAGCTCGGCGACCCGTTCGGGGCCGTCGGGCTCGCCGTGGGCGCGGAGGGCCTCGCGGATCTGCTCGCCGACGCGCATCGACGGGGTGAGTGCCTGTCCGGCGTTCTGGGCGACGACCGAGGCGGTGCCGCCGCGGAGTGCCCGGCGGCCGGCCGGCGACAGGGCGAAGACGTCGGCGCCGTCGACGCGGACCGTCCCGCCGTCGATCACGGACCCGGCCCGTAGGTGTGCGAGCAGTGTCCGCGCGACGGTGGACTTGCCGCTGCCGGACTCCCCGACCAGGCCGAGGGTGCGACCGGCCTCGATCGCGAACGAGACACCCCGGACGACGGGGACGCGTCGCTTTCCGGCGGCGTACGAGATGGACAGGTCGTCGACACGGACGATCGCGTCGGGCACGGTCGTCGTCGCGGCGGACGCCGTGCCGGTGTCGGTGCGGGTCATGCGCTGACTCCCTGCTTCGCACGGTCGACACCGAGCGACTTGCTCAGGCCGTCGGCCGCGAGGTTCAGTCCGATCACCAGCGTGGCGAGCGCCACGATCGGGGCGAGGGTGCCGAGCGGCACCACGGTGAGCGCGGTGCGGTTCTCCTGCACCATCAGGCCCCAGTCCGGGGTCGGTGGGTTCGCGCCGAAGCCCAGGAAGGACAGCGACGCGACGAGCAGCACGATCCACGAGGCCCGCATCGCGTACTCGACGAGCACGACGTCGAGCACGTTCGGCAGGATCTCGCGGAACACGATCGACAGCGGCCGCTCGCCCCGGGCGCGGGCCGCGGTGACGTAGTCCTGCGTGATCACGGTGCGGGCGGCGCCGCGGACGACCCGGGTCACCGCGGGGGCGTAGACGACCGTGACGGCGAGGACGATGACCCAGAGGCCGGCGTCGAAGACCGTCACGACGACCAGGAGCGCGAGGATCGACGGCACGCTGAGCAGGGCGTCGACGACGCGCATGACGACCTCGTCGAACCAGTTGTCGGCGTAGGCCGTGACGCAGCCGAGCACGGTGCCGACCGCGACCGCGATCGTCGTGGCGAGGAAGGTCACGGACAGCGCGTACCGGCCGCCGTTCAGGGTGCGGGAGAGCACGTCTCGGCCGTACTGGTCGGTGCCGAGCCAGTGCGTCCACGTCGGACCGGCGAGCACGTCGCCGGCGTTCGTGGCGACCGGGTCGTGCCCGGCGATGACCGGCGCGAGCAGGGCGAGGACCACGTGCAGGGCGATGAGGCCGAGGCCGATGCTCAGCGCCGTCGACCCGCGCAGCGGTGCGAGCGCGCCGGCGAGCACGTCGCCTCCGACGCGGCGGCGGGGTGCGGTGGCGGTCATGCGGCGGCCTTCCTGGTGCTGCGGGCGCTGCGGGTGCGTGTGCGCGGTCGTCGCTGGCGGGTCCGCAGCTTCGGGTCGAGTGCGAGCGCGACGAGGTCGGCTGCCAGGTTGCACACGACGTAGATCAGGGCGCTCAGCAGGGCGATCGCCTCGATGGTGGGCAGGTCGCGGTTGAACACCGACTCGAGCATGAGCTTGCCCATCCCCGGGTAGTTGAAGACGTTCTCGACCACCACGACACCGCCGAGCAGCCACGCGACGTTGAGCGCGACGACGTTCAGCGTCGGGAGCAGGGCGCTCGGGACCGCGTGCTTCCAGACCACCCGGCGCATCGTGAGGCCCTTGAGCTCGGCCGTCGTGACGAACTCCGACGCCATCACGTCGATGGTCGACGAGCGGGCCGTCCGCACGATGTAGGCGGCCATCGCGAGGGTCAGCACGATGATCGGCAGCCAGATGGTGGGCAGCAGCTCGGCGACGGCGGCGTCGCTCCCCCGCAGCACCACGGCGGGGAAGACCGGCAGGCCGATCGCGAACAGCAGCACCAGGACGGTGGCGACCATGAACTCCGGCACGCTCATCACGACCAGGCTGACGATCGAGATCACCTTGTCGCTCGGACGGCCGCGGCGGACACCGGCGACGACCCCGAGCGTCAGGGACACCGTGACGCCGACGAGCATCGCGGGCACGGCGATGAGCATGCTGTTCCGGAAGGCCGTGAACAGCGTCGGGGCGACCGGTTCGCCGCTGACGAGCGAGGTGCCGAAGTCGCCGTGCACGGCGCCGCCGAGCCACTGCAGGTAACGGAGCCAGACGTTCTGGTCGAGACCGAGGGTCTCGCGGAGCTGCTTCACGGCGTCGGGGGTGGCGTTCTGCCCGAGCAGCTGCTGGGCGACGTCACCGGGGAGCGCCTGCACCGCGAGGAACACGAAGAGCGAGGCGAGCACCACGGTCAGCAGGGCGATGCCGACCCGGCGGAGGACGGGGACGAGGACGTCCGACGGTGTGTTCGTGGTCGTCATCGGCGCAGTCCGATCCGCAGGTAGTCGAACTCGAAGCCGTACTCCGAGTAGTTCACGACGTCGCGGGACAACCCCACGAGCCGGTCGCCGAACATCGGCGTCATGTCGGCACCGTCCTCGACGACGAGCCGCTGGGCGTCCTGGTACAGGGTGAGCCGCTTGGCGTCGTCCATCTCGGCACGGGCGTCGTCGAGCAGCCCGTCGAAGGTCTCGTTCGACCACGCGCTCTCGTTGTACGACGAGCCCGAGCGGAAGATCTGGTTGAGCAGCTGGTCGATCGGCCGCCCCGTGAACCAGTAGCTCACCATGAGCGGCTTCTGCATCCAGATCTGCGTGTAGTACGAGTCCGAGCTCGCGTTGCGGACGGTCAGACGGATCCCCGCGTCGGCGACGGCGTCGCGGTAGGCGACGGCCATCGGGGTGAACACCGACTCGTAGCTCGACGTGTAGATCGCGGCGCGGAAGTCCGCACGCCCGGCCTGCTTGAGCAGCGCCCGGGCCTTGTCCGGGTCGTACTCGCGGTGGTCGTCGACGAACGCGGCGAGCTGCGGCGGCACGGGGTTGTCCCAGCCCGCCGAACCGGTGCCCTGCAGTGCGGTGTCGACGATCTTGCGGGGGTCGTAGGCGAGCTTCATCGCCTGACGCACCCGCGGGTCGCTGAACTCGTCGCTCGTGGCGAGCATCGGGATCGTGTACCACTGGGCGTTCTTCGACCTCGCGACGGTGGCGCGGTCCGACGCCGACACCACCCGGGCCGTGGCGAAGTCCAGGTTCGTCTGCGAGATGAGGTCGATCTGCCCGGCGAGCAGGGCGTTCACCCGCGCGGTGGTGTCCTGGATCGAGTAGAAGTCGATGCCGTCGAGCGCCGGGCGGCCGGCGAAGTGGTCCGGGAACGCCTCGACGCTGCCGGCACCGGCAGGGGTGAACGACGACAACCGGAACGGCCCCGTCCCGATCCCGGTGCGGCCGATGTCGCCGATGGCGTCGGCCGGCACGATGTAGCACTGGTAGGCCGTGAGCAGCGACGGGAACTCGGCGTTCGGCTTCGTCAGCGAGAAGCGCAGCGTGTACGGGTCGACGGCGCGCATCGAGTCGGCGTCCATGACCTCGCCGAGCACCCCGGCCTGCGGGCTGCCGGTCTTCTCGTCGAGGATGTGCCGGATGCTCGCGATGGCGTCGTCGGCGGTGAATCGGGACCCGTCGTGGAAGACCACGCCGCGGCGGAGCGCGAAGGTCCACTCGGTGCCGTCGGCGTTGGCGGACCACTCCTCGGCCAGGTCCGGCACCGGGGTGCCCTGCTGGTCGAGCTTGACGAGCCGGTTGTACAGCGCGCCGAGGTACTCGTACGCCGACAGTGAGCTCGCGGAGTCGAGGGTCTCGGCGGCGGACGCGGCGGGCCGTGCGATGCGCAGGCGCCCGCCGCGACGTGCGACGCCGGTGGCCGCGGCCTCGGGGATCGTGGGGGTGCCGGCGGACGCGCCGGAGCTGCACCCGGCGAGCGTGAGCAGGCCGAGGCCGGCGAGACCGGCGGCGCCGGTGATGAGCGCTCGACGGCTCGGACCGTGGGCGCTCCGGGGTTCGGGGACGATGGGCTGCATTCGGGGTGACCCCTCCTGTAATCGTTCCGGTGAACGATAGAGGGCCGCGGCCGATCCCCCAAGCCCGCTCCCGACGCGCGGACCGCCACCGCGCTCGACCTGATCGGCGAGCCCGCGCGGATCCGCCGCTGCGCACGACCGTTCCGTCCCCGCCTGGAACGTTTACCAACCCGTTACACGAGCGTGCCCGGATCGCGGCATGATCGGGAACGCACCGACGTCCCCGAGGAGGACCATGGCCACGTTCACCCGCGGGTTCGGCGGTCGCCGCGACGACCGCGACGACACACGCATCCCGCCCGGTCAGACCCTGGTCCGCGACTGGCCCGTCCTGTCCGCCGGCGCGACGCCCGACATCGAGCCGACCGACTGGGCCTTCTCGATCCGCACCGAGTCCGGCCTGCACCAGTGGACCTGGGACGAGGTGCACGCGCTCGGCGTCGAGGACGTCACCGTCGACATCCACTGCGTCACGCACTGGACCAAGCTCGACATGCCGTGGCGGGGTGTCCCGCTCGACCGCCTGTTCGCGGACGTCGAGACCGGACTCGACTACTGCATGGGGCACAGCTACGGCGGGGAACCCACCCAACATGCGCCCCCCGCCCCGCTCGACCGGGAACGGAAGAGGAAACCCCCTAACACCCGCCCACATACTCGCATCCCTTTTCCGGCCTCTTGCTTTAAAAAAAAAAAAAACCCTCCACGGCCATGTCTTATTACACCCTACCGCCGCCCCCGCGACCTACGCAGGCAAGGACCCTTTTTCCCTCCCCGCCCCTCTCCCGATCTCTCCCCTGCGTCACGCACTGGACCAAGCTCGACATGCCGTGGCGGGGTGTCCCGCTCGACCGCCTGTTCGCGGACGTCGAGACCGGACTCGACTACTGCATGGTGCACAGCTACGGCGGGTACACCACCAACGTGCCGCTCGACGAGCTGCTCGACGGCAAGTCCTGGATCGCGTTCGAGGCCGACGGCGAGCCCCTGACGCCCGAGCACGGCGGACCCGCCCGCCTGCTGGTCCCCCACCTGTACTTCTGGAAGAGCGCCAAGTGGGTGCGCGGCATCGTCATGCAGTCCGACGACGAACCCGGCTTCTGGGAGAACGCGGGCTACAACCTGCACGGCGACCCGTGGAAGGAAGAGCGGTACTGGTGACGCTCCCCGACACCGGCCTGGAGGCACGGATCGCCCCCGTCGCTCGTCCCACCACGCGCCGACCGCCGGCCTGGCACGCCGCCACCGTCGCGTCCGTCGGCCGCGAGACGACCAACGCGCGCCGGATCGTCCTCGACGTCCCCACCTGGCCGGGCAACGACCCCGGGCAGCACCTGGACCTGCGGCTGACCGCCGAGGACGGCTACCAGGCACAGCGCTCGTACTCCATCGCGTCGGCCGGCCCCGCGACCGACGTCGTGCTCGCGGTCGACCGGGTGGACGGCGGCGAGGTCTCGCCGTTCCTCGTCGACGCCGTCGAGGTCGGCGACGCGCTCGAGGTCCACGGACCCCTGGGCGGTTGGTTCGTCTGGCGGCCGGGCGAGTCCACCCGTCCGGTGCAGCTCATCGCCGGCGGCTCCGGCATCGTGCCGCTCGTCGCGATGGTGACCGCCCACGCCGAGGCGGACGACCCAGCGCCCTTCCGGCTCCTCGCGGCCGTCCGCACACCGGACGACGTGTTCTTCCGTGCGGAACTCGACCAGGCGCTCGCGAGCCGGGCACCGCTCGAGGTGACCCACGTGTACAGCCGCACCGCGCCTCCAGGCTCGACCGTGCCGGCCGGCCGGCTGACGCGGGACGCGCTCGCCGCCGCGGTGTTCCCACCGGACGCGGGCGCCCTGGTCTACGTGTGCGGGTCGACGCCGTTCGTCGAGCAGGTGCTGCGCTGGCTCACCGAACTCGGACACGACACGAGCGACGTCCGCGCCGAACGGTTCGGGGGCAGCTGATGGTCGTCGTGGACGGCAACGCGCTGGCGGGGACGCTGGCCGACAGTCTGGGACCCGAGCCGACCGGGGTCGCCCTGCGCTGCGCCGGGTGCGGTGCGCTCGGGGTGCTCGCGCAGACCACCGTCCACCGCTCCGCGATGGGGTCGGTGGCGCGCTGCCGCGGGTGCGACACGGTGCTCGTCACGGTCGTCGAGTCCGGAGACCGGCGGTGGGTGGGGTTGCCCGGCGCCCGGACGATGTCGGTGTCGGTACCGGACGGCATCGAGTAGCACAAGGCTCCCGCGGCGGGTCGTGCGGGTTTCTTGCGAGTTCCCGCAACACTGGATCCGGTTCCCACCCGATCGGGGGACGGCTCCGGATACGTCCTCGGAACTGCGTCAGGCCACCCACCCGGCGCGGACCAGTGGGGGCAGGGTCGCCTCCGCGCCCGGTGGGCGCGGGTACCCGAAGCCTGCGCTCGCCGGGCCCCCACGCCTTCGGTGCTGCGACGCCCCGCAACGACGGAACCCCCGCCGCTCTTCCGAGCGACGGGGGTTCCGGTCTTCCTGTTCTGAGCGGATGACGAGATTCGAACTCGCGACCCTCACCTTGGCAAGGTGATGCGCTACCACTGCGCCACATCCGCATTCGCACGCCGTGCTGGCCGTGCGGAGATGACTCTACCCGATGACGGGCGGCATCAGCGGTTCCGGTCCTGTTCCGGGCGTGTCCGGCGCGGCGCGGGCGGTCCGTCAGGTCGACGGAGTTCGATCGGACCATGAGCTACGTGCACGACAATCCCGGCGGGACCGAGGCCCACGGCGTCGACCTGGTCGACGGTGACGCCCCCGCGATCCGGATCCTGGTGCACGGCGACCTGCCGACCACGATCGAGCACGAGGGTCGCACCTGGCTCGCGACGGGCGACGCCCACGACGCGGGCGACGACAGCACCCCGCCGATCGCCATCTACCGCCCGGTCTGAACCGGCGGGTCCGGCTGGGCTGACCGATCCGGGTGCGCCGGGCCGTCAGTGGCCGCGGACGTCGCCAGTCAGGATCGCGTGCTCGACACCCGCTGACAGCTCGTCGTGCAGGGCGTCCGCGAAGAACTCGCCGGCACCGAGGCTGATGAGGTGCGCGACCGCGGCCTCCGCGGCCGGGAACCCGGGCTCCCACTCGTCGTGCAGGAACGCGCGGACGTGTCCGGACTCGTGCACGACGACCACGCCGATGTGCTCGTGCCGGCTGCCGTCCTCGAGCACGGCGTCGAAGACGATGGGCTCGGTGTCCTCGCCGAGTTCCTCGAGCAGGACGGTGCCGGTGCCCGGCCACTCCGTCCGGTACGGCGGCAGGTCGGGTGCGTGCAGGTGCCCGGCGAGCTCGTCCGACGCCGATTCGATGTGCCCGGTGAACAGGTACTCGTCGACGACGTCGTGGATGCGGGCGTGCAGGTCCGGCTCGTACTGCCACCAGCGCTGGTGCACGGTGCGGAGCCACTCCTGGGTCGCGGCGTCGGCCGAGGCCGAGATCCCCACGAGCTGCGGTGCGGTACCGGGCGAACCGACGACCTCGAGCTGTTCGTCGTGCGTCTCGACCGTGATCGACCCGGTGGTCTCGTCCGCGTGCACGCCGTGGACGTCCTCGGGCGCGGCGGCCCAGATGCTGGCGGGGAGCTTCGGCGGCAGGTCGAACGGCACCGC
This sequence comes from Curtobacterium sp. ME12, assembly GCF_903970855.1. Lineage (NCBI taxonomy): Bacteria > Bacillati > Actinomycetota > Actinomycetes > Micrococcales > Microbacteriaceae > Curtobacterium > Curtobacterium sp. ME12. Next base: position 14,492 of record NZ_CAJCKD010000042.1, on the reverse strand, counting down.
GATCGCCGGCTGCGTCATCGCGTGGTCGATCGCGTCGCCGAGGTGCACCTCGTCCGACCGGGACCCCATCACGATGCCACCGGCCGGCGGCGCGAGCGACAGGCGTTCCAGGTCGTCCGGCGCGGCGTTCATCGAGGTGAGCACCGCGGTGTCGGCCCACTGCACGAACGCGCCGGCGGACCGGTCGTCCTCGCCGAACGGCACGTCCCACGACGTCGGGTCCGCGAGCACCCACGATGCGGTGCGACCGGCAGGACCGCGGCGGACGGCGTCGACGATCGCCGGCAGCAGTCCGGGCAGCCCCCGGTACGCGGGACGGACCGTGAGCCGGTCGACGGCGAGCAGGTCGGGCTTGCCGAGCATCTCGGCGGCGTGGGTCTGCAGCGAGAAGAACGTCTCCCCCGTCGCGTCCTGCGCGGCGACGGCGGACGCGAAGGACCCGGCGACGTCGGAGACCTGGTAGCCGAGCACCAGCGCCTCGAGCGACTCCGGCGCACGGCTGCTGAACGCGGTGACCTCGGCGACGGAGACCGCCTCGGTCTCGTCGTCGTCGGTGACCGGGACGCGGACGTCGATCACCCAGCGGTCGACGTCCTGCCCGGGGTAGGCGTCACCGTCCTCGTCCGAGATCGTGATGTGCACCAGGCGCAGGGAACCGTCCCAGGCGTCGTGGACGTGCTGGGCGATGGCGGCATCGGGGTCGTCGTTCACGGACGCAACGGTACCGGTGCCACGAGCCGTGCCGCGGCACCTCGGTACGCTGGCCGGTGGACCACGAGCAGACGGAGGACCACGATGCCCGCACTCGGAGACGGCCGCGCCGACGGCGTGTGGTGCACGCTCGGCGAACCCCGCACCACCGCCCAGATCGCGCAGAACGGGTTCGCCTGGCTCGGTCTCGACGCCCAGCACGGCGCCTTCGACGACGCCACACTCCTGGCGACGATGCCGGTCCTCGCCGCGGTCGCACGGCAGGTCCCCGTGGCCGTCCGGGTCGCCGAGGGCTCGGACGCCGCCATCGGCCGTGCGCTCGACCTCGGCGCCGACATCGTGATCGTCCCGATGATCGAAACCGCCGAGCAGGCCGAGCACGCCGTCCGTGCCGCGCACTACCCGCCGCGGGGCCGACGGAGCTGGGGGCCGATGGCGGGGCTCTGGGGCGGTGCGGCACCGTCCGCAGCCGCTGCCGACCCCGAGGTGTGGGTGATGCTCGAGACACCCGAGGGCCTCCGTGCCGCTGAGCAGATCCTGGCGGTCCCGGGCGTCACGGCGGTGTTCGTCGGTCCCTTCGACCTGTCGATCGGACTGGGCATCGAGCTGGACGCACTGCTCGCAGCCGACGACGGAGCCGTAGCTGCCGACGACCTCGCCGACGGCCAGCACCGCCCGGCCGCACTCCCCGCGATCGTCGCGGCAGCCCGCCGCGCGGGCAAGCACACCGGCGCCTTCGCCGGTGACCTGGACCGCGCCGAACGGCTCCGCGCACTCGGGTTCGACCGCGTCGCCGTCGTCACCGACGGGACCCTGCTCGCCCACGGCGCGGCCGCGGTGCTCGGCGAAGCGGCCACCGGTCGCACGTCGTACTGACGGGTCGTCGTCGGCGAACGCAGCAGGGAGCGGTCCTCGTCCTCGTCGCCGAGCCGACGCGGGGCTCGGCATCACCCTCGACGAGGTGCGGGACCTCCGCTCGCCACCGGGGGTCAGGCCGACTCGGGCGCGTCGAGGTCGCGCAGGTCGAGCACGAAGCGCTTGGCCGACCCGGCGCTCGTGCGACTCCTCATGTGGAAGCGCCTCGAGCAGGACGGCGCCGGGTACCTGTACCCGGGGTTCGAGGAGCACGACGAGCAGCACCTACGGGAGATCGCGGCCGAACAGCGCGCCGGACGTGTGCGAGACGACCTCGATCCGGTCGACCTCTGGGCACTGCTCATCGCCAGCGCGGCGACCTGGGCCCAGGGGTCCATCACCGTGGTCGCGACGGCGGAGGACTCCCCCGCCGAGCACGACCGGCGGCGGGATGCGCTCGTGCGTTACATCGAGGGCGCGCTGCGACCGCCGACCTGAGCGGGGTCGACCGCCGCGCCCGGTCCGATCGGCGCCGCTGCTCCGATTTGGCCCACTGCTCCGATCGCGGTCGCGAAGGCGGCGACCTCGTCGGCGAGCGTGCGCGGGACCTGCCACGCGGTGAAGTGGCCACCTTGGTCGAGGTCGTGCCAGCTCCGGACGTCGCGGTACGTGCGCTCCCCGTACGACCGGGGCAACCCGCGCTCGCCAGTCTGCACGGCAACCGCGACGGGCACCTCGACGATCGGGAGTTCCGGCTGCCGTGGGTGGTCGAGGTACGGCCGGAAGGACGACCCCGTGCTCCGGGTGAACCAGTAGAGCGAGACGGTGCGCAGCAGCTCGTCGTCGGTCCACCACGATCCCTCGCCGGACCAGGCGAGCAGTTTCTCGGTGATCCACGCGGCCAGGCCGAGCGGCGAGTCCATCAGGGCCGCTGCCAGGACCTCCGGCCGGGTCGCCTGCACCTTCGCGTAGCCCAGCGCACTCGCCCACTCGGCGTCGTGCTGCCGCAGCCATCCGGCTTCCTCGTCCGTCGGGTCCTGTGCGCGTGACGGCGGCGGGAACGCGGCGTGGGTGGCGAAGAGCCCGAGCACCGAGTCCGGGTGCAGCGCGGCCAGCCAGTCGCTCGTCGTCGACCCGACGTCCTCCCCGTAGGTCACGTACCGGTCGTGGTCGAGCACCTCCGTCATGAGCGCGTGCATCAGCTCGGCGACCACGGGGCCTGTGAACGGGCGTCCCGCAAGCGGAGCCGAGGCGCCGAAACCGGGCAGCGACGGGACGACGACGTCGAACCCCGCGGTCCGGCCGTCAGCGAGCCGGACGATGCGTCCGGAGAGCGCACGGGCGAACGGGAGCATCTCGACGAACGAGTACGGCCAGCCGTGGAACGCGATCACCGGGATGTGCACCGTCGGGTCCCCAGCCGCCGTCAGCCGGGCGAAGTGCAGCTGCTGCCCGTCGACCTCCGCCTGGAACTGCGGCACGGTAGCCAGCTCGTCCTCGACGCGACGCCAGTCGAACGCGGTCCGCCAGTGCTCGAGCAAGCCGGCCAGGCGCTCCATCGACAGCGCGCTGCCGGCTGCCGCATCGCCGATGGGTCCCGGAACGCTCGCCCGCTGCAGACGGGCGTGCAGGTCGTCGAGATCGGCATCGGACACCTGGAGGCGGATCGGGCGCATGTGACGGACGCTAGCGGCGCCGACCGACACCGCGAGGAACACCACCACGACGGGGTACTGCCCAGCCGGTCCTCCTCGCCGTACGCTGGGCATCGGGCCCGGCCACCGGGCTTTCCTCGCCTCCCTGAACGGACCACCGACGTGACCCACACCGCACCAGCCGCCACTCCCGCTCCGGCCCCGGCGACGACCACAGCGGTTGCACCGCTGAGCCTGCTCGCGGTGGTGGCGATCGCCCTCCCGTTCGTGGCACCGATCGGTGGGCTCGTCGTCGGGTTCCTCGCGCGGCGCGACGTCCGACTGACCGGAGACCGGGGCGACGGGATCGCGTTCGCGGCGATCCTGATCGGGGCGACGCTGACCCTGTTCGGGATCATCGTGCCGCTGTTCCTCGGCGGTGCGGGGGTCCTCGACCTCGACCTCCGGCTCTGAGTGCCAGCGGCCGATCGCTCCCCTGACCGTGTGGGCAACGAGGATGACGTCACGACGCTGATCCGGCCGGCGACGCGCGCCGATGCGGATGCGATCGCCCACCTGCACATGGTGTCGTGGCGGGAGACCTACGGACGGTTCGTCGACGACCCGGACGCGAGCCCGTGGTTCGACGTGGGTCGCCGGGTCGACATGTGGCGGTCGACGCTCGCGAGCCCTGGTGTCCGAGGGAGCGTCCGCGTCGCCCTGGACCGCACCGGAGTCGTGGGGCTCGCCGCAGCGCAGTCGACTCCGGAGCCGGATGCCGTCCGCCCCGAGGAGCTGACGACGCTCTACGTCCTGGCCCGTGCGCACGGGACCGGAGCCGCCCAGGCGCTCCTCGACGCCGTGCTCGCCGATCGTCCGGCGTCGCTGTGGGTGGCTGCGGACAACCCGCGTGCGCGCGCCTTCTCCCGGCGCAACGGGTTCGCACCCGACGGGGCCGAGTCGGCGTTCGGCCCCATCCCGCGGACCGTCCGCCTGGTTCGCTGAAGCGTCAGTCCACGGCCGGCGCGGAGATGTCCCACACGGTGGTCTCCTCGTACTGTTCGGACCACCCGCGGCGCATACGGGCGGCGGCGCGGTCGAACGCGTCGACGACGTCGGTGTCCGCGGTGAGGAGCGCCTGCAGACGGAGCCCGTCGTAGAGGGCGAGGAGCTGCTGCGCACCGCGGATCGGGTCCATCGTGGCCGGCTCGCGCCCGGCACGGACGTCCTCCCGCAGTGCTGTCCGCACGGTCTCCCGGAACTGCCCGTACGCGGACCGGTAGTAGTCGGCGCCGTCCGTCGACGGGTCGGTCGAGATGGCGAGCGTCGCGGCGATCAGACGCATGAGCGCCGGGTCCTCAGCGTGTGCGGAGAGCAGTGCGTGCAGGAACGCGACGGTGCCCTTCTCGCCCGCGAGCGGCAGCAGCGGGGCCGACACGGCGCGGGTCCACCGCATCACGGCGGCGGCCAGCAACGCGGGTTCGGACGGGAAGAGCTCGAGGATCTCTGCGGGTCGCATCCCCGACCGGGACGCGACGCTGTCGAGCGAGAACCGGGACAGTCCTCCGTCGTGGATGACCGCGATCGCACCGTTGATCGCTCGGGTGCGCGGAACCTCTTCATCCACGGCGTTCTGGTTCGTCAGCGGGGCCAGCGGGTGCTTCCGGAACCAGTCCAGCAGGGCACGCGCGCGCGACGCACCGAACGCCGGGTCGGTCGGACGGCCGGCGCTGAAGAGGTCGCTGAACCCCGGGACGTCGTGCATGAGCGGATCGAGGGACTGGAAGGCCATCGACCAGTCGGGGAACGAGCGCTGGGTGATCGGCTCGTCGAGCAGCACCCGGACGTTGGTGTGCCGCGGATCGGCTCGGACCTGCTCGAAGCGCTGCCGGACGACGTCGTCCTCGCCCTCGATGATCCCGATGCAGTTGTCGTCGCGGTGCGCGAGCATGCCCGTGACCCCGAGCCGGGTGTTCTTCTCGCGCCCGACCGCGAGGATCTGGGCGAGTTCGGAATCCGTGATCGGACGGGTCTGGGTGCTGGTGTAGACGAGCGATCGCATCGTGCTGCTTCCTGGTCGAGCGGTCCATCGGCGGGTGGGAGGCGCCGCCGTGTCGAACCCGAATCGACACGCCGGCACCTCGCGGTCACCCTAACCAGGGGTGACCGCCTTCACTGCGACGCGAGACGGTCCGTGGCTGCTCGGCATCCGGGGATGCCGACCACTGAATGGAACCACCCAGCCGTTGCCAGCGGTACCCCCACAACGGGGAACGCGCGTTCTCCGGCTGTTCCACAGAGCGCGCGTCAGCGCGCGTCAGCGCCCGCCGAGGGCGTCTCGACGATGCGTTCACCGGTCGTCGGGTCCCACCCGACGGTGCGGGGCTCCGCTGCTCGCGGGCGTCGTTCCTCGCGCGGGAAGAACGGTCGAGCGCTGGGCAGGTAGCTGAGCACCGCCGCGACGACGATGCAGACGGCGTCGACGAGGCCCCAGTCCGCGCCGCCCGTGACGATCGTGACCACTGCGCTGCAGGCGGTCAGCCCGGCGATGATGGCCAGCCAGAGTCGCGCGTTGCCGGAGCCTCGTCCCATCCGCGTCGCCAGCCACACGAACAGTGCGGACCAGGCGAGGACGAAGAGGAGCCCGAGCGAAGCACCGATGATCGCGCCGCCGGCTTCACGCATGGACACGACGATGCCGGGCGCCGCGGCCACGAGGCTGATGATGACGGACGCCCACCAGAGCGCCACGGCGATCGTGACGACCCGCGGTCGCATGCGTGATTCGGTGTGCTGTTCCATCAGGTGCTCCCCCGTCGTTCCACTGGATGCGGCTCGACGATCCTACGGTGACGGCAGACGCGCCCCGGCCCTGTGCGATCGGCGGAGGATGACCAGTCCCACGGTCGACCCAGCGTTGGGCATGCAACCATCCAACCAGCGGTCTGGTGCGAGGCCCTAGGGGCGGTAGTCCTTACGACGTGGCGGGACCTGCGCCGCGTGCGAATCGGTGAACGGCTTCGCGCCCCGCATCCCGCCCATCGTCTTCGCGATGGTCGTGAGCAACCAACCCAACCCTCGTGCCACGGTGCGCAGCATCCTCATGGTGCCCCCTCGTCGGACGAGCCGTCGCGGCCGTCGCTGAGCCCACGGTACTGCCGAGCGTTGCTGCAGGGCGAATGACCTCAGGCCTGCGATCGGTCCTGATCGGAGCCGGCTCCGGACGGCAACCGCGATGCCACGAGCGTCCCGACGAGTGCCACCAGCGCGAACGCCGCGAACCCGAACGGCAGCCCGATCGTGCTGCCGACACCACCGACGACGAGCGGTCCGACGGCGTCCCCGGTCTCACGCCCGAGCTCCGCTGAGCCCATGGTGCGACCGAGCCGATCCGGCGGAGTCGTACCGGCGAGGTGCGCGAACGCGACGGGTGTCAGCGTGGCGACACCGGCTCCGGCGAGCAGGGCCGCGATGAAGACGGCCACCGCCGATGGTGCGACGGCGACCACCAGGAACGCAGCGGCCACCGCGGCCGTCCCGGCCACACCCGCCACCCCGGTGCCGAGACGCCCGGCGTCGTGCAGACGTCCGGCGACGGGCTGCACGAGCGACGACGTCACCGCGAGGACGGCGACCGCGAGCGTCGACACCAGGAGCGGGATGCCGACCGCGGTGCCGAGCGCGGGGAGCATCCCGGTCAGGGCGCCGATCGCAGCGCTGCCGACAGCCAGGACGACGACCGGGATCAGGAACTGGCGGTCCGTGGCCGCTCGGACCATGACGGCGAGCGTGGCCCGCTGCCGGGGCAGTGGCACGATCGGCTCGACGGCGACGAACACTGCGACCGCCGTCACGAGGGCCATCACGACGAGGATCCCGAAGAGCCACTGCGTGCTGCCGAACTGCACCACGACTGCGCCGATGACCGGCCCCCCGGCGTAACCGAGACCCTTCCACGAGCCGTACCGACCGAAGTACGTCCCGCGACGGTGCGCCGGCACGAGGCGGGCGACCGCGGCGGACGACGCCGGCGAGAACGCGGAGGCTCCGGCACCCTGCAGCAGACGGGCGAGCCCGAGCCAGAACGGACCGGTCCCGAAGACGCCGATGAGTGAAGCTGCCGCGAACACCACGAGTCCGCCGACGATCACCGGTCGTGGGCCGATGCGGTCGGACAGGGCACCGAAGACCGGCTTGAGGATAAGTTCGGCGACGTCGTACAGCGCCAGGAAGAGCCCCAGCCACGCGAGCGTCAGGCCGAGTTCGAGGTGCTCGCCGCCGACCGCCGCCGCGATGCCGTTCGCCCCGAAGGCGGTCACGAAACCGGCCGCGTACAGCGGAGCGAGCCGAGGGGGCGTGGTCGTCGACAGGGCGGTCACGTGACCACCCTGGCCGACCGCGCTCTGGTCCACCAGCTCCTCGTGGTCGACACGCGGGCCGGCGAACACCGCGCGCCCTGCGGTGAGGCAGGTCGGCTCGATCTGGACCATTCCGGTCGCCGCCGGGCCCCGTCGCTACCGCTCGCGGTGGCCCGGGCCGCAGCGTCGCAGGCGTCCACGCACCATCGCGGGCCGGAATGACCGGGAACGCCAGCAGCCGGGGACGAACGAAGCCCCCGGCCGGACCTGACGGTCCTGCCGGGGGCTTCGTGGTGGTGGGCGATACTGGGATCGAACCAGTGACCTCTTCCGTGTCAGGGAAGCGCGCTACCGCTGCGCCAATCGCCCAAGTCCCTGCGTGGACCGGGGTCCATCAAGGTCTTGGAGGGTGGATCTGGAGGTGGGGACGGGATTCGAACCCGCGTGGACGGCTTTGCAGGCCGCTGCCTAGCCTCTCGGCCACCCCACCATCGAGGTTCACGTCTCCGTGAGTACCCGAACGGTGGGATACCCTCTGGTGAGTCGCGGGCCTTCGAGAAGACCCACACTCGAGCGGATGACGAGATTCGAACTCGCGACCCTCACCTTGGCAAGGTGATGCGCTACCACTGCGCCACATCCGCACTTGTCGTTCCGCTGTCGCGGCGACGACGTAAACTCTATACGCACCGGGGCACTTCCGCCAAAATCCTCCCCGTTCACCGGGCGTGTCCCCCGAGTTCATGCGGATCGGGGCGGTTCGACACCCCCTGGCGGCAGCGCGCCACACCCGGGCCGCGCGATGTGTTCGATGCACCGCCGGACTTCCGCTAGTATCGATCCGCACGAACAGTGCAGGGGGCGATTGGCGCAGTTGGTAGCGCGCTTCGTTCACACCGAAGAGGTCATCAGTTCGAGTCTGGTATCGCCCACGTAGCAAGAAGCACACCACCGACAAGAGCCCGACGCAGCAGCGTCGGGCTCTTGTCATCTCCCCGGTCCGCCGCTCGCGGGCCGGACAACCAGCACGATCGGACGAAGGGGCGCATGACCGACGTCGACCTCGAGTTCGCACGGGTCCGGGCGGTCCTGGACCGTCCCACCCTTCGGCTCATGTCCCGGCCGACCAGCGCCACCGTCCTCGCCGTCTTCCGCACGGTGTTCGACCGAGACGTGCAGTACGTCCCCGCCGACCGCATGCACCTGCAGGTCGAGGAGCACGTCGCGCGTCTGCAGGCCGCGGGCGCGCGGGTCCCCGCGAGCGAGCAGAACGAGGGTGACGATGAAGCCCGACCGAACGGTCGCGCGCTCTGCCGCGAGTGGGTCGCTGCGCAGTGGCTCGTCCGCTCGAACTCCCCCGACGGCGACGAGCAGTACTCCCTGACGAGCCACGCCCTCGAGGCGCTGAGCCTCGTCGACGCCCTGTCGGCCGACCGCGCCCTGATCAGCGAGAGCCGGCTGGCGATGATCGTCGACGCGGTGCACCGGTGGGCGGCACGCGCCGAGCCCGACCCCGACGTGCAGATCCGCCGGATCGACGCCCAGATCGCCGAACTGCAGGCCGAACGGGAACGCCTGGAGCACGGCGACGACGTCGTGGCCGTCGACGACGACCGGATGCGCGACGGGTACACGAACATCTCCGACCTGATCCGGCAGCTGCCGAGCGACTTCAAGCGCGTGGAAGAGGCGGTCGCGACGATGCACCGCTCGATCGTCGAGGACTTCCGGCAAGAGGTCCGCCCGATCGGCGAGATCCTCGACGACTACCTGGCGCGCACCGACAACCTGATGGAAGCGACGCCCGAGGGCCGTGCCTTCGAGGGTGCCTTCGAGCTCCTCCGCGACGACGCCCTGCTCCTGCGGCTCCGCGACGACATCGCGACGATCCTGGCGCACCCGTTCGCGCAGGGCCTCGGCGCCGGCGAGCGTCGTGCCTTCCGTAACACGGTGACGATCCTGCGCCAGGGCATCGAGGACGTGCTCGCCCAGCGCCGTCAGCTGACCGCCACACTCCGCGACCAGATCGTCGCCCACGACGTGGTGCGCGACCGCGAGCTCGACGCGGTGCTCCGCTCGATCAACCGCGGCCTCGCCACCCTGATGGACCAGGGCGGTGCGCGCGACCGCATCCCGCTGCCGCTCCTGCCGGCGGCCGCCGAGGTCGGCACGCTGCGCGAGCGCTTCTACGACCCGGACGCCGAGTCCGTGCCGCTGCCCATCGAGGAACCCGACGACGACGTCTTCGAGGACCTCGACGTCGAGATGCTCCGCAAGCACGGCGGGCCACTCCTGACCGAGCTGCGCGCGGCGCTCCGCTTCGCCGAGGCCGACTCCAGCGTCGACGCGTTCCACGGGCTGCCGCCCGAGCAGCGCCGTCCGGTCGAGCTCTTCGGCCTCGCACACCTGCTGACGGGGCGCGACGACTTCGAGTCGGCCGCCCACGTCGCTGAGCACCGCACGGTCCGCCCCGACGGCACCACGATCACCTTCCACATGCCCACCGCTGCGCTCGACGACGAGCACCGTCCGGTCGGCGACACACACGACGAGAACGCACAGGAGGCACGGTGAGCGACACGACGCCGGCACCGGTCGACGACACGGTCCCCTACGACGACCCCGCATCCGTGATGCAGGACGACGAGCGCGACGAGTCCAGCTTCGCCCTCTTCGAGGGCGACGAGGGGCGGCTCGACGAACACCAGCGCCGCGCACTGGTGGCCCTGCTGCGGCACTCGTACGTCAGCTCCCGCACGCACCCCGACGAGTGGCGTGCGGTCCTCGACGCCGAGTACCAGCTGCGGTCCCGCCTGAACGACCTGTTCCTCGAGTTGCACGTCGATCGTGACCGCGAGGTCGCGTGGAAGCGCCAGGCCCGGTCGGAGAGCCAGCGCCGCACGTTCCCGACCCTGCTCCGCGACCTGCCGTACACCCGCGAGGAGACGATCGTCCTCGTCTACCTGCGGATGCGACTGCGCGCCGACGCCCGACCGGGCCCGGACCAGGTCGTCGTCGACCGCTCCGAGATCCTCGGGCACGTGGCGGGCTTCCGTCCGGCGACCGCGACCGACCGCACCCGCGACGAGGGCCGGGTCGCCAAGGCCATCGAGCGCCTCGTCACCGCGCGCATCCTCATCCGCACCTCCGACCCGGACCGCTTCCGGGTGGCGAGCGTCGTCGAGGTGCTGCTCCCCCTGGAGCGCCTGCTCGAACTGGACGCCTGGTTGCGGACCATCACCGCGCAGGGCGAGGCAACCGCCCCGGGCGGCGAGCCGACCGACGGGGACGACCCGGGCCTCCCGGCAGACGGCGAAGCCGAGACCGACACCGACGACGAAGGCGAGACGGAAGCGTGACCGACACGTTCGAGATCCCGGCGCTCTTCGACACGGTCGCGCAGTGGCGCGCCGAGTCGATGCAGGTCGTCAACTGGGGCGGGTTCCACGGCCACCGGCAGGTCGAGCTGTCCGGCACGGCGACGCTCATCTCCGGCGCCTCGGGCACCGGCAAGTCGACGCTGATGGACGCCTACCTGGCCGTGATGATGCCGTCCGACGTGCCGTTCAACGGTGCCTCGAACGATGCCACGACCGGGCGCGCGCGCAGCGCCGACCAGCGCAACCTGCTCACGTACCTGCGCGGCAAGGTCGACACCCGTCGCGACCCGGAGACCGGCAGCCTGCGTGACGTGAACCTGCGCGGCGACGACCAGACCACCTGGGGCGCTGCGGCGGTCACGTTCCGGAACGACGACGAGCGGCGCTTCACGGTGCTGCGTGCGTACATCGTGCCGAAGCGCGCCCGCGGGGTCGGGGACATCCAGATGACCATGGCGACGGTCGACGACACGTTCGACCTGCGCCGGCTCGAGGAGTTCGTGCCGTCGCGGTTCCACCACCTCGAGCTGACCGGCCGGGTGCCGGGGCTCGTCATCCGCGACACCTACCAGGAGCTCGCCTACACGCTGCAGACCCGGCTGGGCATCGGCGACTCCGGGGGCGGTAACCGAGCGATGCGCCTGCTCGCCCGGATCCAGGCCGGCCAGCACCTGCCGACCGTCGACGCGCTGTACAAGTCGCTCGTGCTCGAGACCCCGGGCACGTACGAGGCCGCCGACCGTGCCCTCGCGCACTTCTCCGCGCTCGACGAGGCGTACGAGGCGATGGACACCGAGGAGCGCAAGGTCCGCATCCTCTCCCCCATCACCGACCTGCACGACGAGATCGCGCGCGCCACCGAGGCCGCAGCGGCGCTGGACGGCATCGCGACCGGCGCCGAGGTGTCGCCGTTCGCGCACTGGACGGCCTCTCGGAAGCGCGACCTGCTCGACGCCGAGGTCGCGCGCAACGCCCGGGAGCGCACGGCATCGCGCGCCGAGGTCGCCGCGGCCGAGGCCCGGCACGCCGCCGTCGAGATCGAGCTCCGCGACGCCGAGGCCCGGCTCCGCGACCAGGGCGGCAACGCGCTCGCCCAGCTCGAGGACCGCATCGAACGGCTCACCCGTGAACGCGACGCGGTGGTCCGCACCCGCGCCACCTTCGACGAGCGCACCGCGGTGCTCGGGCTGTCGGCGTCGCTCTCGTCGGAAGCGGGCTTCACCAGCGCGCAGCGGGCGTCCCACGACTTCCTCGGCACGTACGCGGACGCACGCTCGTCGTTGGACGACCGCCGCGACGCCCTGACCCGCGAGGAGTACCCGCTCCTCGACCGTGAACGGTCCCTGCGGCAGGAGCGCCAGTCGCTCGAGCACCGGCAGGGCGCGATGCCGCTGCCGATGCACGAGGCCCGGCTCGCGATGGCGCGCGCCGCCGGCATCGACCCGTCCGAACTGCCCTTCGTGGCGGAACTGCTCGACGTGCTGCCCGGCGAGGAGCGCTGGCGCACGGCCATCGAGTCCGTCCTGGCGCCCGTCGCCCGGACGCTGCTCGTCGACCAGGACCGCCTCGGCGACTTCAGCGAGGCCATCGACGCACTGCACCTGCCCGTCCGCGTGCAGTTCGAGGGTGTACCGACCGGCCCGCACCTGGACCTCGACGGCGACCCGGCGATGGTCTCCGGCAAGCTCGCCATCAAGCCGTCGCCGTTCAGCACCTGGGTGCGCGAGCGGATCGAGTCCGACCGCACCGACGCCCGCTGTGTCGCCTCGGCGTCGGACCTCGGCGGCGGCGGCCGTCGGGTCACCGAATCCGGGCAGCTGCGTGACGGCCGTCGTGGCGCCCACGGTGACCGCCGGCAGTCGAACGTCATCGGCTTCACGAACGAGGCCCGCGTCGCCGCGGTCGAGCAGGAGCTCGCCTCGATCGCGCAGGACCTCGCGACGCTCGAGGCCCGCCGCACCGACGTCGCGCAGGACCGCACGGCGCTCGACGTGCTCCGTGCCGCGCACCAGCACGTGGTCGACGCCACGTGGGCCGCGATCGACGTCGACGGGCTCGGCACGTCCCTGGCCCGGCTCGACGAGGAACGGCAGGCGCTGCTCGCCGCCGACGACGGCCTCCGGACGCTGCGGGCCTCGGTCGCCCGGCTCCGGAAATCCCTCGACGAGGCGGCCGACCGTCGCTCCGCCGCGCGGCTGTCCGTCCAGCGGCTCGAGGAGCGCCACGCGGTGCTCGTCGACGGCCAGGACGCCGCCGCCGAGATCCTGGAGCGCTTCGAGTCCTCGCCCGGTTCGCTGCCGGACGACCAGCAGGCCCGCCTGCTCGAGGAGACCTTCGAGGAGATCGGCGCCCCGGACGGCGTCGACGGCTTCGACGACGCCACGCGACGGCTGAAGCGACGGCTCGAGGAGCGGCTCACGCAGGCGCTCGACGGTGCCGCCGCGGCCTCGACCTCGTTGACGCTGACGTTCCAGCGGTACCAGGACGCCTGGCCCGACCCGAACCTCGGTACCGGCGTCGCGTCGTACCCCGATTACCACGCGATCCTCGACCAGATCGTGGCGACCGGCCTGCACGCACGTCGGAGCGAGTGGCGTCGACGCCTGTCGCAGTGGAGCGGCGAGGACCTCGTCCCGCTCGCCGGCGCCTTCGACCGCGCCGTCGTCGAGATCGAGGAGCGCCTCGAGCCGGTGAACGAGATCCTGCGGGAGCTGCCGTTCGGTGCCAACCGGGACCGGCTGAAGATCCAGATCCGCCGGGTCACCCGCGAGGACGTCACCGCCTTCCGCCGCGAGCTCCGCGCCCTGTCGGCGTCGGTCGACACCGAGCTGACCGACGACGTGCTCGAGACCCGGTTCCGCAGGCTCCGACGCTTCATGGCGGTCATCCGCCCCGACCCGGACGCCGCCCGGGGCCGTACCACCCAGCGCGACGCCGTGCTCGACGTCCGCCGGCACATGGAGATCACGGCCGTCCGGTACGACACCGACGGCAACGACCTCGGCGTGTACTCGTCGCTCGGCGACAAGTCCGGTGGTGAGACGCAGGAACTCGTGGCGTTCATCGTCGGTGCCGCGCTGCGCTACCAGCTCGGCGACGAGACCCGTCCCCGGCCCCGGTTCGCGCCGGTGTTCCTCGACGAGGCGTTCATCAAGGCGGACTCGGAGTTCGCCGGCCGCGCAGTCACCGCGTGGCTCCGGCTCGGGTTCCAGCTCGTCGTGAGCGCGCCGCTCGACAAGGTCACGGCGCTCGAACCGTCGATGGAGCGACTCCTGTCGATGCGCAAGCACCCCGAGACGGGCCACTCGTCCATCACTGAGATCGCCCGGGCGGAGCCGGCCGCCGTCTGACGCGGCCGGGTCTGGTCGTGCGTGTCGGCTGGTCGTGCATGTCGGCTGGTCGAGGCAGCCCGCTCAGGTTCGCCGAGCGGTCACGAACCGTCGACTGAGGGCGCCGCCGCCGACAGTTCGCGACCACCCGACGCGCCGCAGGCGGGGTGTCCTTACCCCCCCGCCCGCGCACTGGACCCGACCGACAGCGGCCTGGAGGCGCGG
>NZ_CAJCKD010000041.1:0-30734 GCF_903970855.1 Curtobacterium sp. ME12 | reverse complement strand
TGTTTTTGACAACCAGAAGGCGGAATACGTGTGCGATTAAGGTGACTGGTCTTCAGATGTGTCCTCTCCCGCTCCGGCGGGACGGCCCCCCAGGGCGGGCGCCCCGACCACCCGCCGTCAGACGGCCGTCACCCGGAACGGCACCACGCAGTCGGCCGGCATGAGCGGTGGCTGCAGGCCGACGGTGCCGAGCACCCGGCCGCTGAACACCCGCGGGCCGGACCACCAGTCCGGTCGCACCAGGTCGTGGCCGTCGCCGATGACCACGGGGTCGACGCGGTACGACGTGTCGGGGTCGAGGTCGCGGAAGGTGACCCGGCCGGTGCCGGAGACCTCGGAGCGCCCGACGCTGGCGAGGAAGAAGACGGCCTGCCGACGGTCCGGCGCGACCGTACCGTACACGAGCCGCGCGTCGTCGACCTCGTCGGATCGCACCAGGTCACCGCCGTGCAGGAGCGGACGGAGCTCCCGGTACAGCGCGATCCACTCGGTGAGCGCGGCGGACTCGTCGGCGGTCGCGCCGGCCAGGTCCCACTCGATGCCGAGGTGGCCGACCAGCGCCGTGCCGGCACGGAAGGCGAGGTCGTGGACGCGACCGGTCGTGTGGTTCCGGCCGCTCGCGATGTGCGAGCCGAGCAGCTCCGGCGGCAGGAGCTGCTGCGTCCACCGGTGCATCTGCTGGCGCTCGAGCGGGTCGATGTCGTCCGACACCCACACCCGTGCGGTGTGCTCGATGACGCCGAGGTCGACCCGGCCGCCACCCGACGAGCACGACTCGATCTCCAGCGACGGGAACCGCTCGCCGAGCGTCGCCATCAACCGGTACGCGGCGAGGGTCTGCTCGTGGACCCCTGCGCCACGGCCCGGGAACCCCGCCTCGACGAGGTCGCGGTTGTGGTCCCACTTCACGGCGTCGACCGCGTACTCACCGATGATCGCGGTCATCCGTTCGAGCACGTACGCGAAGGCCTCGGGGATCGCCAGGTTGAGCACCTGCTGGTCGCGGGACCGGGCGGGCAGCCGACCGTCGGCCTGCAGGATCCACTCCGGGTGCGCACGCGCCAGGTCGCTGTCCTCGTTGACCATCTCGGGTTCGAACCACAGGCCGAACTCCATGCCGAGCGCACGGACACGATCGACCAGCGGCCCGAGCCCGTCCGGCCAGACGTCCTCGTCGACGTACCAGTCGCCGAGTCCGGCGTGGTCGTCGCGGCGGCCACGGAACCAGCCGTCGTCGAGCACGTAGCGTTCGACGCCGAGGGCCGCGGCACGCTCGGCGAGGTCGACGAGGCGGGCCAGATCGTGGTCGAAGTACACGGCCTCCCACACGTTGATCGTCATCGGGCGGGGCGTCGTCGGGTGCTGCGGGCGGCTGCGGAGCCAGCGGTGGAACCGTCGGGCCTGGTCGTCGAGGCCGTCCCCGTGGGCGAAGTACACCCACGGTCCCTCGTAGGTGGCGCCGGTGGCGAGCCGGACCTCGCCGGGTAGCAGGAGTTCGCCGCCGCCGATGACCTGGCGGCCCGTGGCGAGCCGTTCGGCGTGGTGCCGGTGGTTGCCGCTCCAGGCGGTGTGGACGCCCCAGACCCGGCCGTGTGCGAAGCCGAAGCCCGGCTCCCCCACCGTCAGCACGGTTGCTGCGTCGGTGCCGGTGCGGCCCTTCCGGCCCTCGCGCTGGTGGGCCCCCACGACGAGTTCGCGGCGCTGCGGGGTCCGCTCCTTGCCCCAGCGACCGGCGAAGTCCAGGATCTCGCGCGCCCCCGACGGGATCGGCATCGCGAGCGTCAGGTCGTCGACGGTGTAGACGCCGTCGGCGGTGTTCGTCACGCTCGCACGGGCCCGCACGAGCCCGGAGCCGAGCATCTCGACGGCCACCCGGACGGTGAGCCCGGCGGTGGTGTCCTCGGCGTCGGCGGTGACCGTGGTGTCGGTGACCACGAGCGACGTCACCGTGAACGCGGGCGACCAGTCGGCACCGTCACGGTGCCCGGCGAGCCCCGGACGACCGCTCCAGCCCCGGTGCGGCTCGGGCAGCACCGACAGGCGGACCGGGTCGTCCATCTCGTTCGGTGCGACGGGCGCGACGTCGGCATCGGCGAGCGCTGTCAGCGCGTCGGCGTCGAGCGGTCCGAGTGCCGCTCCCCAGTGCACGACGGCGGGGAGCGCGTCGTCGCGGCAGTCCAGGACGAGCGAGACGCCACCGGCGGTCAGGTGGACGAGTTCGTGCGGCATGCGGGCTCCAGTCGGCGTCGTTGCACGTCAGAGCTTTCCGGTCCGGGGCCGTCCGCTGCAAATCCTGCTGCGGCGCGGCTCCGGTTGCGGCGCGGGTCCGGCTACGGTGCGGCTCCGGTTGCCGCGCGGCTCCCGCTGCGGTGCGGCTCAGAACCAGCGCTTGACCTTGAACACCACGTACAGGATCGCGGCGAACAGGACCATCGCGACGATCGACAGCGGGTACCCCCACGTCCAGCCGAGTTCGGGCATGTGCGTGAAGTTCATCCCGTAGATCGCGGCGATGAGCGTCGGCGCGAACAGGATCGCCGCCCAGCCGGAGATCTTCTTCGTGTCGTCGTTCTGCTTCTGCGCCGCCAGGGTGGAGTCGACGGTCAGGGCGTTCTGCAGCAGCTGCCGGAACGTGTCGAGTCGCTCCACGACCCGGATCGCGTGGTCGAGGACGTCGCGGAACCGCCGCTGCATCTCGATCGGCAGGTGGTACTTCTCGGCGCCGCGGTGCAGGTTCTCGATCATGTAGACGAGTGGACGTGCCGCACGCTGGAAGTCGACGACCTCGCCGAACAGCTCGTACACGCGACGGGACACCCCGGCCTCGCCGGAGAACAGCTGGTCCTCGATCTGGTTGATGTCCTCTTCGAGTCCGTCGATCACCGGCACGTAGCCGTCGACGATGGAGTCCATCAGCGCCCAGAGCTGCGCCTGCGGGCCGACGGTCACCAGTCCCGGCTTGCCGCTCAACCGCTGCAGTGCCCGGGGGACGGTCTGCTTGCCTCGGGGGTCGGCCTTCACGACGGCGAGGAAGAAGGTCTCACCGACGAAGGCGTGCACCTCGCCGAACGCCACCTCTTCCTGCTGGTCGTTGTACAGCGCCGGCTTGAGCACCACGAACAGCGTCGAGCCGTAGCGCTCGAGCTTCGGTCGCTGGTGCCCCTCGGCGGAGTCCTCGACGGCGAGCTCGTGCAGGCCGAGGGCGACCGCGACGTCGCCGAGTTCCTGGGCGTCGGGCTGGTGCAGGACGATGCACGCGCTGGCACCCTGCTCGTCGAGCATCCGGAAGGTGTCGTCGAGGGACGGACTCGCGATCGGGGCGATCCGGTCGATGTAGACGGTGTTCAGTTCGACGCTCACGCGCCCACCGTACGCAGGGTGGCCGGTCTCCGGCCTGGAGGCCCGTGGCACGCCCGCCGTGCACCCCACGTCCTGCCTGAACGCGCGCTGCACGACCGCCACCACCGGCCGCCTACGGTGCAGGTCATCAGCATGCTGACGAAAGGGACTGTCATGAAGAGGATCTGGAAGCGCATCGCGGTGGCCGTGAGCGCGGTCGTCGCCGTCATCGGCGCGTACGTCGGGTCTGGCGCTGCCGGCGGCACGCCCATCCAGGACGCCGCCGGTGGCGCCCTGTCGGCATCCTCGACCGCGATCGCCCCGGACGGCCCGGCCTTCTCGATCTGGAGTGTCGTCTACGCCGGGCTCATCGGCTACGCGGTGCTGCAGCTCTTCCGCACTGCGAACGACGAGCGGCACGAGCGGCTGGTGGTGCCGGCGGTGCTCTCCCTGCTGCTCAACGCCGCGTGGATCCTGTCCGTGCAGTTCGGGTTCCTGTGGGCGAGCGAGCCGATCATCGTCGCGCTGCTCGTCGTGCTGATCTGGACGTTCACGATCCTGCGCCGGACCCCGTCCCACGGTGTGGTCGAGGCGATCCTGACCGACGGCACGTTCGGGCTCTACCTCGGGTGGGTCTGCGTCGCGACGGCCGCCAACACCGCTGCGGTGCTGACGGCGGCGGGCTTCCGGGGCTTCGGACTCGGGCAGGATCCGTGGGGCGTGGTCGTCGCCGGGGTGGCCGGGCTCGTCGGGGTCCTCATCGCGCTGTGGGGCCGGGGACGCCTGGCACCGATGGCCTCGGTCGCGTGGGGCCTGGCGTGGGTCGCCGTGGCCCGGTTCGAGGGGCCGCTCGTCTCCGTGCCGACGGCCGTCGCGGCCGTGGTGGCTGCGGCGGCCGTGGTCGTCGTGACCGTGGTGGTGCGTGCCCGCGCCGGCTGGGTCGGCGGGCGTGCCGGTCGGGCGGCGGCCCCGGTGGCGGTCTGACGCGCGGCTGACGCGCGCCCGGACCGTGAGAGCCACAGTGCTCACGGCTCCGCGCCCGACAGGGCCGTGAAACCGACAGTTCCCCGCCGATGTTCGGCGGGGAACTGTCGCTTTCGCGGAGGGGCGGGCGGACAGCCGGGCCGCCAGGCGCCCACGGCCTCAGCGCGACGACGCGGTGGACACCACCAGGCCGTGCGCGGCGGCGACCGCGGCGTTCGTGACCCGGCCGGCGTGCACGTTCAGGCCGGCGGCGAGTGCGGGATCGGCCTCGAGCGCGGCCTCCCAGCCCCGGTCGGCGATCGCGACGGCGTACGGCAGCGTGGCGTTCGTCAGCGAGATCGTGCTCGTGCGCGGGACGGCGCCGGGCATGTTCGCCACGCAGTAGTACACGGTGTCGTGCACGGCGAACGTGGGGTCGTCGTGGGTGGTCGGGTGGGAGCCCTCGAAGCAGCCGCCCTGGTCAATCGCGATGTCGACGAGCACCGAGCCCGGCCGCATGTCGGCGACCATCGCGTCGGTGACGAGCTTCGGCGCCGACGCCCCGGGGATGAGCACGGAGCCGATCACCAGGTCGGCGTCGCGCAGGGCCTCGGCGATGGCGTGCGCCGACGAGCGCAGGGTCGTGACGCGGCCGTCGAACCGGGCGCCCAGTGCCCGGAGCCGCGGCAGGCTGATGTCGAAGACGGTGACGTCGGCACCCATGCCGAGCGCCATCGTCGCGGCGTGCTCCCCCGCGACGCCGCCGCCGATGACGACCACGCGGCCCTTCGGCGTGCCGGGGACCCCGCCGAGCAGCAGCCCTCGCCCCCCGTTCGTGCGCATCAGGTGGAACGCGCCGACCTGGGCGGACAGTCGCCCGGCGACCTCGGACATCGGCGACAGCAGGGGCAGCGAGCGGTCCGGCAGCTGCACGGTCTCGTAGGCGATCGCCGTCGCGCCCGAGTCGACGAGCGCGTCGGTCAGCGGTCGGTCGGCGGCGAGGTGGAGGTAGGTGAAGAGCACCTGGCCCGGCCGGATCATCGGGTACTCCGACGCGACCGGCTCCTTCACCTTGAGGATCAGCTCGGCGCGCTCCCACACCTCGGCCGCGGTGTCGACGATCGTGGCGCCTGCGGTGCGGTACTCGTCGTCGGTGAAGGCCGAACCGGACCCGGCGCCGGCCTGCACCAGCACCTGGTGGCCGTGTGACCCGACTTCGGCGACGCCAGCCGGAGTGGCGGCGACGCGGTACTCGTTGTTCTTGATCTCGGTGGGGACGCCGATGCGCATGCTGACTCCTTCGTGGGCGGTGCGTTCGTCCCGTCCATTCAGCACCGGATTCGCCCACAGCAGCGCTGAGCCGAACATCCGGACAGCGGCAGCGCGATCCGTGTCACGAGATTCGGCTGAACCGTCCGCAACAGCAGTCGGTCAGTGCCCGCGCAGCGACTCGCTCGGCAGCTCCCCGAAGCGGCTGCGGTAGGTCGCCGAGAAGCGTCCGAGGTGCCCGAAGCCCCACGTCCGCGCGATCTCGGCAACGGTCGTGTCGTCCAGTGCACCGCCGACCAGGTCGGTCCGGGCACCGTCGAGTCGTACGCCGCGCAGGAGTTCCCCCGGCGTCTGGTCGAGGTGCCGGCGGAGCGACTGCTGCAGTCCGCGCGGGCTGAGCCCGGCCGCCGCGGCGATCTCCGGTGTGCCGATCGCTTCGCGCGCGTGCTCGTGCACGAACTCGAGTGCCCGGCGCAGGCGGTCGTGCTCCGGCCCGCTGCCGGACACCGTCGCCCGCCACCTGTTGCGCCGCGGGAACGCCCGGATCGCCGCGGCCGCGAAGGCCTCGGTGATGTCGTGCTGCACCATCGGGATCATCGCCCGTTCGACGTCGAGCCACGTGGCCGAGTACTTCCGCACCACCGACCGCCACAGCGCGATGCCGTCGGCCGTCGGGCGGCGCATCGGCTCGAAGGCGAAGTCGTCGTCACCGGCCACGGCTCGGACGAAGTCGCGGTCCAGGTGCACCAGGTTCAGGGCGATGTCGTGGTGGTGCAGCGCGTACGGCTCGGCGAAGGGCAGCACGACGGGCACACCGGCCTCGAGCTCGAACGTCTCGCCGCCTGTGGTGATCCGGCTCGAGCCGGACCGCATCCAGGCGACCAGGAACTCGTCGTCGACCTGGCTCTCGCTGCGCAGGTCGACCATGAACCGCGACGAGCGCAGCGACATCCGCTCGTCACCGACGCCGGCGAAGTCCCAGTGGGCGTTCTCGTGGGTGCGCCGGACGACGGGTGCACGGAAGTCGTAGTCGCCCGTGAAGAACGCGAGCGCCTGGTCGACGTCGCTGCCGACCATCCGCCGGAAGTACCGCTGACCGGGCTGTTCGAGAGAAAGCACCATGGTCGAGAACCTAGGACGGACCACCGACAAACTGCGTCAGGTCCTGACTCAGGGCTGCAGGATCGCCTGCCCCACGCTCTCGTCCAGGATCAGGTCCGTGATGAGCCCGGCGGCCAGCGCGCCCCGCAGCGACGCCGCCTTCGACCGCCCGGCGACGACGCAGACCCGCCGCGGCGCGCGCTTGATCGTGTCGAGGTCCGGAGCGCCGGCCCGTGCGTTCACCCCGATGTCCTTCCACGAGCCGTCCGCCCGGTAGAACACCGTCGAGACGTCGCCGACGACCGCCGCCTGCGTGAGCTCGTCACGGTCCTCGGGGTCGAGGTACCCGCCGGAGTACACGTGCGAGGGCACCGGGGCCTGCGGGGCACCGACACCGAACACCACGAGGTCCATCCGCTCGTGCAGGTCGAGCACGCGGCGGATCGAACGTTCCCGGAACAGGGCCTCCTTCGTCGCGGGGTCGTCGAAGAACGCCGGCACCGGGAACTGCTGCACGAACGCGCCGTAGGCCTCACCGAACCGGCGCAGGATCTCGGACGCGTAGACGATCCCAGTGGTCCGGGTGTTCGCGGCGCCGTTGATCTGCACGATCGTCGAGCCGTGGGTGGTCTTCGGCACCAGGTAGCGGCTGACCGCACTCACGGTCGAGCCCCACGAGATCCCGATGACCATGTTGGACTCGACGTACTGCGTCAGGATCCGGGCGGCGGACAGCGCGACCCGCTCGAGCCGGTCGACGTCGCTCGTGTGGTCCGGCACCGGGACGACGTGCGCGTGCACCCCGAAGCGGGAGCGGATGCTCCGGCTCAGCGCAGCGGCCTGGTCCAGGGGCGACCGGATCTGGATGTCGACGAGCCCGGTGTCCCTGGCGTACTTCAGCAGCCGCGACACCGACGAGCGCGAGGTGCCGAGTTCGTCGGCGATCGCGTCCATCGTCAGGTCCTGCAGGTAGTACAGGTGGGCGGCGCGCAGCGCCTGCTGCGTGCGCATGGGCTGAGCCGCATCGCTCATGGTGCTCCGATCTGTCGAACGCAACCATGCACGGACGTGCAGGGCCTCTGCAACCCCTGCCGCGCCTCCTGACCGCCACGTCGGGCCTGGACGACACGTGTGCTGCACGTTCGTGCACGCGAGTTGCCCGCCCTGTCGAACGAGCGCACGATCGATCCTGACCCCACGAACAGACGAAGGAAGCGACGAACCATGTCGAAGAAGACACAGCCCCGGAACACGGTGACCGCCCTCACCGAGCGCCCGAACGCGCAGGTCCTCGTCGTCGGCGGCGGCATCAACGGCATCGCGACGTTCCGCGACCTGGCGCTCCAGGGCGTCGACGTCGCCCTGGTCGAGCGTGGCGACTACGCCTCCGGCGCCTCCGCGGCCTCGAGCCACATGATCCACGGCGGCATCCGCTACCTGGAGAACGGCGAGTTCCGCCTGGTGCGCGAGAGCGTGCAGGAGCGCAACGGCCTGATCCGCATCGCCCCGCACTACGTCAAGCCGCTGCAGACGACCATGCCGATCTTCTCGACGTTCTCCGGCATCATGAACGCCCCGCTGCGCATGCTGACGCACAAGCAGCGCTCCACCAAGGAGCGCGGCGCGATGCTCATCAAGATCGGCATGACGATCTACGACTCCTTCTCGCGCGACGGCGGCTCCGTCCCGAAGCACGTCTTCCGCACCAAGAAGGCCGCGCTCGAGGACATGCCCGCCCTCAACAAGGACCTGAAGTACACGGGTACCTACTACGACGCGAGCGTGCACGAGCCCGAGCGCCTGGCCCTCGACGTCCTGAAGGACGGCCTGGCCGCCGGAGCCGACAAGGCACGCGCCGTCAACTACGTCGAGGCAGCCGGCACCCGCGACGGCGGCGTCCTGCTGCGTGACCGCGAGACCGGCGACGAGTTCGTCTTCACGGCCGACGTCGTGATCAACGCCTCCGGCCCCTGGACCGACCTGACGAACGAGGCGTTCGGCGGCGAGACGAAGTTCATGGGCGGCACGAAGGGCTCGCACATCGTCGTGCACAACGACGAGCTGCTCGAGGCCACCAAGGGCCGCGAGCTGTTCTTCGAGAACGACGACGGCCGCATCGTCCTCATCTACCCGCTCAAGGGCCGGGTCCTCATCGGCACGACCGACATCGACGCCGACCCCGCAAAGCCGGTCACGACGACCGACGAGGAGATCGACTACTTCTTCGGGCTCGTCAAGCACGTGTTCCCGCAGATCGACGTCACCCGCGACCACATCGTCTACAGCTACTCCGGCATCCGCCCGCTCCCCCGCCACGAGGACACCGCCCCCGGCTTCGTGTCCCGTGACTACCGGATCGTGGACACCCAGATCGCGGGGCTGCCGAAGTCGACCGTGCTGTCGCTCGTCGGTGGCAAGTGGACGACCTTCCGTGCCCTCGCTGCACACCTGTCCACCGAGGCGACAACCAAGCTCGGCATGAGCCGCAAGGTCGACACCACCGGCATGCCCATCGGCGGTGGCAAGGAGTTCCCGACCACCGACGCCCAGCGCGCCCTGTGGATCAAGTCGCACCGCGACGGCCTGGACGAGTCCCTGGTCGAGGGCCTGCTCGAGCGGTACGGCACCCGTGCCGCCGAGGTCGTGGACGTCCTGACCGACGGCCCGGTCGAGCCGCTCGAGTCCGACCCGTCGCTCACCCGCGCCGAGGTCGCGTACTTCGCCCGCCACGAGCAGGCCGTCCACCTGGTCGACGTCGTCCTGCGCCGCACGAACCTGGCGTTCGTCGGCGGGGTCACGATCGACCTGCTCGACGAGCTGGCCGACGTGCTCGCCGAGGCGCTCGGCTGGACGACCGAGGAGCGCGCGGACGAGGTCCAGCGCACGCTCGACGTGCTGCGTGAGTCGCACGGCGTGATCGTGCCGCTGACGTCCGCGTCGGCGTCGCAGCTCGCGTAGTCGACGCGACCGACGACGGACGGGAGGCCCGGTACCGGCTGGTACCGGGCCTCCCGTCTCGGCCGTCACCCCGCTGGCGCGGTGCGCCGGTACCGGGGGGTGGGGCCGGCCTCCCGTCTGTCTGCTGGTCGCGTCAGAACCGCTCGCCGGTGGGGTCGAGCGCCGTGCGGTCGATGAGCTGGTCGCCGCCGACCGGCTCGCCTTCCCAGTCGACCAGGCGCCAGCCGTCGGCGAACGAGCCCTCGAGTTCGACGATGCCGGTGTTCTCCAGGTGGCGCTTGGTGCCGAAGTGGTCCGGGGTGTTCTGCGCAGCTGCGCTCGCCCACGTGCGGATCGCGGCACCGTGACTGACGGCGGCGGCGACCGCGACCCCGGTGGTCTCGATCTGCCGGACGGCGTCGTCGTAGCGCTCGAAGAACTCGGTGCCGCTCTCGGCACCGGGCATCCGGGTCGTGCGGTCGCCGCCGGACCAGCCGTGCACGGTGGAGATGTAGGTCTGCACGGACACCGTGTCGCTCTTGCCCTGCGTGTCACCCGCCTCGATCTCACGCAGGCCCGGCAGCACCACGGGCTCGAGGCCCAGCGAGGCCGCGAGGGGCGCCGCGGTGATCTGCGTGCGGACCATCGACGACACGAACAGTCGCTCGATCCCCCGGTCGGCGAGCGCTGCGGGCAGGGCGTCGGCCTGCTGCTGCCCGAGCTCGGTCAGCCCCGGTCCGGGCACCACGGCATCGAGGATGCCGTGCACGTTCGCGGGGGTCTGGCCGTGGCGGATGAGCAGCAGTCGCATGCCGCCACCCTACGGACCGCCGCTGACGTCAGCCCTGCCGGGTGTTCCAGCGGGGGTTCTCCTTGTTGATGACGTAGACGCGGCCCCGGCGTCGGACCACCTGCGAGCCGGGGATCTTCTTCAGGGCCTTGAGGGAGTTGCGGACCTTCACGACGAGCCTCCTTGTTGATAACGGTTTTCAGTTACAGTAGCGGACATGCGTGCTGCTGCCATCACCCTCGTCACCGCCCTGCACCGGGTCGACGCCGACCGCGTCGCCGCCCGGATCTCGGACGGGCACCGGATGCACGTCGCCGGGAGTGCCTTCGCCACCGCCCGCGCCGTGGCCGACCGCGCCGACCAGCTCGACCGGGTCTGCGGGCCAGATGCGCCCCACGGGCTCGTCGTCACCCTGCACCCCGGGGCCGATGCGCGAGCCGTCGGCATGCTGCTCGCCAACGCGGCACGGTCCGAGACCGGCGACGACCGGGTGCTGCGGCACGTCGTCGGGGTGCTGCGGGCCGACGACGTCGCGCACCTGCTGTGGTCGGACGTCGACGACGCCTTCGTCGCCGCGGACCGGATGGCCGCACTCGTCGAGTACGCGACGGTGATCGCCCTCGACCGCATCGAACCGCTGTCCGGCCGTCGGCGACGGGCGCTCGTCTCGCTGCTGCACCGGATGGCGCCCCAGGCCGTGATCGTCGCCCTGCCTGCGATCCGCAGTGCCGCCGACCTGCCGGCCTCGAACGGTGGAGCCGCGCGGGTGCTCGCCACCGGTGCCGGCTGGATGCGGGCGCTGTCGAGCGGTGCAGACACGGGGCGTGAGGCCCGCGACGCCCTGGTCTCGATGCGCTACCGGGAACCGCTGCCGTTCCACCCCGGACGGCTGTCCTCCGTCATCGCCGAGGACCTGTCCGCCGGCGTGAACGGCCGCGTGCTGCGGTCGCGGGGGTTCTTCCGCCTGGCATCCCGGCCGGACCACGTCGGCTCGTGGTCGAGCTTCGGGTCGATGCTCGCGCTCGACCCCACCGCGAACCCGTCGTGGGACGCCGACGCCCCGATCGGGCAGGCGCTGTGGTTCGTCGGCGAGCAGCTCGACGTCCGGGCGATCGAGCGGGCGCTCGACGGGGCGCTGCTCACGCCGTCGGAGCTGCTCGCCGGGCCGGACGTGTGGCGCGGCTGGCCGGACCCGTTCCCGGTGTGGCCCGCGGTCGATCCGGCGTCGGAGCACCGGCACGAGTGAGGGGGCGGGTGGCGGGCGGTGGGTGCGTGCGTGCGTGCGTGCGTGCGCATGTTCCGACAGAACACGCGTCGATCGACACGTGGATCGTCGCAGTATGCGCACGCATCCGGTGCTTGTGCATCTTCCGACAGAACACGCGTCGATCGACACGTGGATCGTCGCAGCATGCGCACGCACAGACGGGAGGCGCAGCGCCGGTCGGACCTGCACCGCGCCTCCCGTCCGTGGTCGCGTCTCGAGCGCCCCCAGCGTCAGCGCGTCGGCACGGCCTCGGCGGCGGCGTCGCTTGCGGCCCGGGCCGCGTCCTGCGCCGCGAACGGCAGGTCGCCGAGGTCCAGGTGCGGATTCGTGTCCTGCGTGAGCACGAGCTCCTTCGCCTCGTCCTCGGTCTCCACCGCCGGCATCGACCCGGGCAGCGGGCGCTGCGAGGACTCCTTCATGCAGAAGACACCGATCGCACCGACGACGCTCATCGCCATCAGGAAGTACGCCGGCGCGAGCTCGTCACCCGTCGCGGTGAGCAGCGCCTGCACGATCAGGGGCGTGGTCCCGCCGAACACCGCGATCGCGATGTTGTACGCGAAGCCCATGCCGCCGTACCGCGTCGAGGTCGGGAACAGCGCCGGCAGCGACGCAGCCTGGTTCGACACCCACAGTGCGGTCATCAGCGCGAGCAGCCCGAGGCCGGCGAGCGTCGACCACTGCGCCCCGTGCCCGATGAGCATGAACGCCGGCACGACGAGCACGACGGTGGTGGCGGCACCGATCCACATCACCACGCGGCGGCCGAGGCGGTCGGAGAGCTTGCCGGTCAACGGCAGCATCACCGCGAGCAGCAGGAGCACCGGGATCGTCAGCAGCGTGCCGTCGATGGCGGAGTACCCGAGCGAGTCGGTCAGGTACGTCGGCATGTACGAGGTCAGGGCGTAGCCCACGGTGTTCGACGCGGCGACGAGCATGATCGCGATGACGATCGGACGCCAGTGCTGACGCACCATCGCGACGACGTTGGCCGGACGCTCACCGTCGAACGACGCGCGGGACTCGGTCGCTGCCTCCTGCGCGGCCTGGGTCGCCTGGAACACCGGCGACTCCTCGATCCGCAGGCGGAACCAGATCGCCACGACGCCGATCACGCCGGCCGCCAGGAACGGGAACCGCCAGCCGTAGGCGACCATCGCGTCCTCGCCGAGGGTGATCTGCAGCACCGAGACGACGGTCGCGCCGAGCGCGAAGCCCAGGTAGCTGCCGAAGTCCAGGATGCTCGCGAAGAACCCGCGGCGCCGGTCCGGGGCGTACTCGGTGACGAAGGTCGTCGCACCGGCGTACTCACCACCGGTCGAGAAGCCCTGCGCGAGCTTCAGCACGACGAGCAGGATCGGGCCGAGCACGCCGATCGTCGCGTACGCGGGGAGCGCGCCGATCAGGAACGTCGACGCCGCCATCATGATCAGCGTCGTCGCGAGCACCTTCTGCCGGCCGATCCGGTCACCGAGGCGTCCGAACACGATGCCACCGAGCGGCCGCGCGATGTACGTCGCCGCGAAGACCCCGAGGCTGAACAGGATCTGCACCGCGGGTTCGGCCGTCGGCAGGAAGACCTTCCCCATCGTGACGGCCAGGTAGCCGTACACACCGACGTCGTACCACTCCATGGTGTTGCCGACGACCATGCCGCTGACGGCTCGTCGCATCATGCTCTTGTCGACCACGGTGACGTCGCTCTCGCGCAGCCGCCGGTGCGGTCGGGGGTGGGTACTGCTGGGGTCGGAACCCATGCATCGCTCCTCGAGAAGATCGGTGGGCCGTCGGGAACCGGCCCAGAACAGCGAGCGACGTTACCGAGCAACCGAAATGTCATTGGCCGGTGATTCTCAGGGAACGGCGTGTCACCCGAACGGGGGCCGCCGCCGATCGGCAGCAGTCCGGCGAACCCGGAAGCTGAGTGACGAGGCCGTAACCTCGGCCCATGGCGATCGAACCGGAGACGAAGAACTGGACGTGGGTCATCGAGTCCGCGTGTCCCGAGTGCGGCTACGACGGCAGCGCGGTGACCGTCCGCGATGTGCCGGGCATCATCGACGAGAACACCGCCGCGTGGCCGGAGGTCCTGCGGCGCGATGACGTCCGTGACCGTCCGGACGACCACACGTGGTCGCCACTCGAGTACGGCGCCCACGTGCGGGACGTGCACCGGAAGATGGCCGAGCGCCTCGAGCTCATGCTCACCGAGGACGCCCCGACGTTCCCGAACTGGGACCAGGACGCCACCGCCGTCGAGGCCCGCTACGGCGAGCAGGACCCCGCGGTCGTCGCCCGGGAGCTGCGGGAGTCGGCCGACCGCGCGGCCCGGGCCTTCGCGGCGGTGCCCGACGCAGTGCTCGAGCGCACCGGGCTCCGGTCCGACGGCAGCGCCTTCACCGTCGCGACGCTCGCCACCTACTACGCGCACGACCCGGTGCACCACCTGTGGGACGTGCGGCGCACGCTCTAGACTCGGGACCGCCGACCGGGAGGCGCGGTGCGGCCCCGCCCCGCGCCTCCAGGCCGCCACCCGGTCACCCCGACCCCGGGCGTACCGACCGAACCCGGGCGTACCTGCCAGAACCGGGCGTACCTGCCACGAAGAAACGACCAGGTATGCCCGAATCCGCCCTCCATCGCGCGCGTGATGGGAAGGATCGGGCGACGAGCCGGAGCGCTCAGGCGAGGGCGTCGAGCACGGCGCGCGCCGTCGCGGCGTCCGTCACCAGCTCGTTGACCAGTCCGCCCCGTACCGCGGCGACGATGCTCGTCACCTTGGCGCTGCCCACGGCGACCCCGACCGCGTGCGGCACGGTCGACAGGACCGCGCGCGAGGTCCGCACCATCCGGTCGCTGCCGGGGAACTCGATCGGCGAGCCGTCCGCGGCGTAGAAGTTCAGGCAGACGTCGCCGGCGGCACGGTCGAACGCGACGTCCTCGACCGGGATGCCCCGGGCCAGGGCGTCCCGTGTGTGGGTCGGCGCCCCGATGCCGAGGATCGCGCCCTTCGCCCGGCTCCAGAGCCCGACGACGTGCTGGAACGCCGGGTCCTCGTCGAGGGTGGACCGCATCACCGGAGACGGCAATGCCTGGGCGAACAGGAACGCCGGGATCGCGCCGGAGCGCTCCGCGGCCGTCCGGGTGATCTCGTTCGTCTGGAACCACGGCATCGGGTCGGCCTGCCCGCCCACGGTCGGGACGAGCTGCACCCCGGGCATGGTCGGCATGCCGGACCGCGCGACGTCGTACACGGTGCGGCCGGACGACATCAGGACGGCGTCGCCGGGGACGAGCCCCATGCCCTCGACCGCAGCGGCCAGGGGTGCCGCCAGGTCGGCGCCGAGCGTGGCCGCGTGGGTGACGGCGGCGAGGTGCACCGCGCGGAGCCCGAGCACGACCTGCAGCCGTTCGGCGAGCGCCACGGTCTCGTCCTGGAACGGGTCGACGACCTCGATGCGGACGAGTCCGGCCCTGCGGGCCTCGGCCACGAGCCGCGAGACGGTCGGGCGCGAGACCCCGAGGCGGG
Source organism: Curtobacterium sp. ME12 (assembly GCF_903970855.1). NCBI lineage: Bacteria > Bacillati > Actinomycetota > Actinomycetes > Micrococcales > Microbacteriaceae > Curtobacterium > Curtobacterium sp. ME12. The sequence goes on along the minus strand of NZ_CAJCKD010000041.1, from coordinate 15,539 downwards.
AGGCGATCTCGACCTGGGTGGCGTCCTCGAGGTAGTACATCCGCGCCGCCTGGTAGACGGTGTCCAGCGGGAACCGGGTGCGGGCTCCGTCCGGGGTGGGGGTCTCGGCCGACATGGTGCGATGCTACCGCCACACGCGACGCAGAAATTGTGTGCTGGACAGATGTCCACGGCCGTCGCAGACTGGTCCGGGAGCGCCCGGCACCCCGTGGCGCGGGAGGAGCACAGACATGACGTACCGTCTCGTGATCGGGTCCGACGACGCCGGGTTCGACTACAAGGAGATCATCAAGGCCGACCTGCTCGCCGACGACCGGGTGTCCGACGTGCGGGACGTCGGCGTCGACGCGGACGGCCACACCGCGTACCCGCACGTGGCGGTCGACGCCGCACGGCTGGTGGCGGAGGGCGAGGCCGACCGGGCGATCCTGATCTGCGGCACCGGGCTGGGCGTGGCGATCAGCGCCAACAAGGTGCCGGGCATCCGCGCCGTCACCGCGCACGACTCCTACAGCGTGGAGCGCTCGGTCCTGTCGAACGACGCCCAGGTCCTCTGCATGGGGCAGCGGGTCGTCGGCATCGAGCTCGCGCGTCGCCTGGCGAAGGAGTGGCTCGGCTACACCTTCGACACCTCCAGCGCGAGCGCCGAGAAGGTCGACGCGATCTGCGCGTACGACGGCAGCGCTCCCGCGGGCGTGGACGCCCAGGCGTAGGACCCACGCGCAACGCCCAGCTGCCTGTCGGGGGCCGGACGTACGGTACCGACGACTCAGATGCTCCACGAGGGGAACCCGATGAAGAAGTCAGCCTGGCTACCAGCCGTCATCGCTCCGGTCGTCGTGGCCGGCGCCGTTGCCGCCCCGGTGATCGCGAACGCCGCGAACGACCCGATCGCGGGGACGAACCCCAGCGCGGCGGCCGTCATCGCCAGCATCGCGAAGTCGTCGGACGCCCAGTACTCGGGCAAGCTCTCGCAGACGAGCGCGCTCGGTCTCCCCGAACTGCCCACCGGTTCCGGCGGCTCCTCGCTCGAGGGCGACGCCTCCGACGTGCTCGGGCTGCTCATCGCATCGCACACCGCCCGTGTCTACGTCGACGGCCCCGACAAGCAGCGCGTCCAGCTGACGCAGCAGCTCGCCGAGCAGGACGTCGTCCGCAACGGCTCGGACGTCTGGGCCTGGGACTCGAAGGAGCGCACGGCCACGCGCGTGACCCTGCCGACCGACACCGCGAAGGACCCGCGGGACGGCACGACCACCCCGGCCGACATCGCGGAGCAGGCCATCGACGCGATCACCCCGACCACCACCGTGTCGAAGCCGACCGAGGTCAGCGTCGCCGGACACGACGCGTGGCAGATCACCCTGACGCCGAAGTCGTCCGACACCCTCGTCGGAGCCGTCCGGCTGGCCGTCGACCAGCAGACCGGACTCCCGCTCCGCGCGAGCGTCGAGGCCGCGGGCGCGGACGACCCCGCGGTGCAGGTCGGTTTCACGAGCCTCGACTACGGCGCCCCGGCAGCCCGGCTCTTCGACTTCTCCCCGCCGTCGAACGCGAAGGTGACCGAGAAGGACCTGTCCGTGGCCGGATCCCACACGAAGGGTGAGCACGGCGACCACCGTGGCACCCCGAGCGGTGACGAGCCGACCTTCACCGGCACGGGCTGGAGCACCATCGCCGAGCTCCCCGCCGGCACGGTCGACCGGTCCGGGCTCGAGGGCGAGGCCTCCGGTCTGCTCGACCAGCTGACGAAGCCCGTCGACGGCGGCCGTGCCGTGCAGACGTCGCTCGTCTCGGTCTACCTGACCGACGACGGCCGCGTGCTCGCGGGCGCCGTGCCGGTCGCTTCCCTGGTCGACGCCGCGAAGTGAGCGCGGACGACCACGAGGTGCACGCAGCCGACCGCGAGCCGACCACAGCCGACCACCAGGTGAGCACGTCCGGGCAGGGACCCGACCTGGCGATCCGCACCACGGGCCTCCAGAAGGTGTTCCGCAAGCAGCGTGCGGTCGACGGGATCGACCTGGCGGTGCCGCGCGGCGCGGTGTTCGGGTTCCTCGGGCCGAACGGTTCCGGCAAGACCACCACGATCCGGATGCTGCTCGGGCTGTCGAGCGCGAGCGGCGGAACGATCGAGCTGCTCGGCGAACCAATGCCGAAGGCGCTGCACGACGTCCTGCCCCGCGTCGGCGCGCTCGTCGAGGGACCGGCCTTCTACCCGTACCTCTCCGGACGGGCCAACCTGCAGCGCTTCGACGCCGCCGACCCCACGTCGGACCCGCGCACCCGCAAGGCCCGCGTCGCCGGTGCCCTCGACCGCGTCGGGCTGACCCACGCGGCAGACAAGAAGGCGCACGCGTACTCCCTCGGCATGAAGCAGCGACTCGGTCTCGCGAACGCCCTGCTGTCACCGCGCGACCTGCTGGTGCTCGACGAGCCGACGAACGGCCTCGACCCGCAGGGCACGCGCGAGGTCCGCAGCCTCATCCGTTCCCTGGCCGACGACGGCACCACGGTGTTCGTGTCGAGCCACCTGCTGGCCGAGATCGAACAGGTCTGCACGCACGCAGCCGTCATGCGGACGGGCAAGATCGTCGCGCAGGGCCCCCTCGACGAGCTGCGCGCAGCCGGGGCCCGGACCGTGACCGTGCGGACGCCAGACATCGGACAGGCCGGTACCGTCCTCACCCGGCTCGGGCTCACCCCGCGGCACGACGGCGGAGCCGACGTGCTGGTGGCCGATCTGCCGAACGAGCTGCTGCCGGAGACGATCACCGCGGAACTCGTGCGCGCCGATGTCCGGGTCCGCGGCCTGACGGTGGGCGGCGGCACCCTCGAGGACCTGTTCGTCGCACTCACCGGAGAGGGATTCGATGTCGCAGCCTGACGCGGCCGTGCGCGCTCTGCCCGTCCGCCGCCGGCAGCGCCCGTTCGCACTGCTCGGTTCCGAACTCGCGCTGGTGTTCCGGCGTCGCCGCACCTGGGCGATGCTCGGGGCACTCGCGCTCGTGCCGATCCTGATCGCGGTCGCCGTGAAGCTCACGACCGACGGTGACGACGGCGGGCCGGCGTTCCTCGGCGACATCACCAACAACGGCCTGTTCGTGGCGTTCACCGCACTGACGGTGTCGATCCCACTGTTCCTGCCGCTGACCGTCGGCGTGGTCGCCGGGGACACCGTCGCGGGCGAGGCCAGCCACGGCACGATCCGTTACCTGCTCGTCGCACCGACGGGCCGCGTGCGGTTCATCCTGGTGAAGTTCGCCGGTGCGGTCGCGTTCTGCCTGGCCGCCACGCTGCTGGTGGTGCTGGTCGGTGCGGCGATCGGCGCCGTGCTGTTCCCGATCGGTCCCGTCACGCTGCTCTCCGGCACCCAGGTGGGCGGCTGGTCGTACGCCGGCCGCGCCCTGCTGCTCGCGCTGTACGTCGCGATGTCGATGCTCGGGCTCGTGGCGATCGGCATGTTCACGTCGACGCTGACGAACGTGCCGGTCGGGGCGATGGCCGCGACGGTCGTGCTCGCCGGGGCGTCGCAGGTGCTCGACCAGCTCCCCCAGCTCGACTGGCTGCACCCGTTCCTGTTCTCGCACCAGTGGCTCGGCTTCGGCGACCTGCTGCGCGACCCGATCTCGTTCGACTCGTTCGGGTCGAACGCGCTGCTGCAGCTCGGGTACGTGGTGGTGTTCGGGGCGCTGGCGTACAGCCGGTTCGCCTCGAAGGACATCCTGAGCTGACGCGGCAGGGGCCCGGCACGAAGGTGTCGGGCCCCTGCGACGCTCAGCTCGCTCAGCCCGCGGGCGAGGCCGATCCGCCGGCCATCGTCTCCGTGTCGGTCCCCCGCGCATCGGCGTACCGGTCGCGCAGGTCACGGGCCTTCTCGGAGCGGTACCAGTCGAGCCGCGCCCCGGTCTCCACCGTCTGCATGCCGATCACGACCTTGCCGCGGGACTTCATCTCGGCCAGGTCCTCGTACGCCTCGACGATGTACTCGAACGGGTAGAAGCCCGAGATCAGCACCTGCACGCGACGGTCCTGCACGGCCTTCGTCAGCAGGGTGAGCAACTCACGGGTCTCCTCGTCCTCGGCGGGTGCGCGGAGGAACCGGATCTCGATGTCGCGGCGGTCCTCCGACGACACGAACCGCTCCTGGGCGACGCCGAGACGTTCGGCCAGCAGCTCCGCGTTGCTCTCGCCGTGGTTGTCGATGAACGCGGTGATCGGTCGGCCGTCGGCGATGTCGCGGATGCGGTCCTCCTCGCCCTCGCCGTACGCGACGGGCAGCGTGCCGATCTGTCGCAGGTAGTCGTGGTTGCGGGGGCTGCCGAGGGCGATCACGGTCGCGCCGGCGTCGTGCGCGAGCTGGCACTCGATGTGTCCGACGCCACCGGCTGCGGCCGAGATCACGACGGTGTCCTGCGGTCCGAGCCGGAGCGACCGGACGACCGACACCGCGGTGCAGCCGGCCAGGTACAGGCCGCCGGCGACCTCCCACCCGACGTGCTCCGGCTTCTTGATGACGGCGCCGCGCGGCACCGCGATCCAGGTGGCGTGGGCGCCGCCGGTCGGCGCGTGCCCCATCACCTCGTCGCCGATGCGGAGGTCCTTGACGCCGTCGCCCCGCGCGCGCACGATGCCGGCGAAGTCGACGCCCTGGTGTGCGGGGAACTCGAGGTCGACGTGGTCGCGGAGCTTCCCCTCGCGCAGGAACCGCTCGATGTGGTTCAGGCCCGCGGCCACGATCTCGACGACGATCTCGCCCGGTCCGGCCTCGGGCTTCTGCTGGGGGACGAGCTCGACGACGTCGAAGTCGCCGTACCGGTCGTACTGCACTGCACTGCCGACTCGCATGGGTGCTCCTTCGCTCCAGGTGTGCGTCCGTGCTACTCGGTGTTCCCGCACGCAACCCGAAGACGTGGGGTACCGCGGCTGTGGACGTGACCAGACGACGGACTGGAGGCCCGCAGCGGCGCCGGCACGGGCCTCCAGGCCGCCGTCACGCGCGTCCACCGCGCGTGGGGACCGTGCGCGGAGCCCGCGCGTCGAGCCCACGCAAGCGTGCTCAGTGCTTGCCGGCGGCCGCGATGACGGCGCGGACCGTCTCGGGGTCGAGGCGGAACGCCCGCGGGTCGGCGTCGCCCCGTGGCACGCGGACCGGTGTCGACCAGACGGAGCCGTCCGCGGAGACGTCGACGACGAGTGCGCCGCTGTCGACGACGGCCGATTCCTCGTCGTACGGGCCGACGACGTCGGTGTCGTTCGCGACACCGGGGGCGACGAGGACCGGGACGCCGGCGAGCGACCCGGCGAAGTGGTGGTGGTAGTGGCCGGCGAGGACGACCCGCACGTCGGAACCACGGATGACATCGGCGAGCGCCTCGGGGTTCTGCAGGCGGAGGGCCTCGTGCAGCTCGGTCGGGGCGGGCAGCGGCGGGTGGTGCAGGACGACGACGGTGCCGTGCGGGGCGTCGGCTGCGCCTTCGGCGAGGGCCGTGCGCAGGTGCTCGAGCGCGGTGTCGCTGAGCTCGCCGTACCCGGCTCCCGGGACGCTCGTGTCGACAGTCACGATCCGGCGACCCGCGACGACCGACTGCCCGGAGACGGGGACCGTCGGGGGCAGGTACTCCATCGTGTGCACCAGCGCCGTGGCGCCCTGGCCCAGGACGTGCCCGTTCGCCAGGACCTGTCGGAAGCCCTCGCGCAGGTCGTGGTTGCCGGGGACCGCGACGAAGGCCGCACCGTGCCGCTCCGCCCAGCCGCCGACGCGGTCCCGCACGGTCGCGTAGGACTCGGGGCTGCCGTCCTCGGAGACGTCGCCCGAGACCACCACCAGCCCGATGCCGGGCACCTCGTCGACGTGGGCGAGCAGCTGTTCGAGCGCGGCCGTGGTGTCGACCGCGCCCTGATGCAGGGCTCCGTCGCCGGTCAGGTGGGTGTCGGAGAGGTGGAGGATGCGGAGGGTCCCGGCTGCTGGCGGCTGCATGCGTCCACGGTAGCCACGGCCCCCCCGTCAGTCCGGTGCGGCGGGCGCTCGGTGAGCAGGAATGGTCGGGTCGCGCCGCCGGACCCGATCATTCCTGCTCACGAAGTCCGTGTCCGACCCTCAGTCCGGCGCGGCCGCCAACTGGTCCTCGAGGTTGAAGACCTCGGGCAGCACCCGCGCCGTCTGGTCGGCGCGCCCGGTGGCCCCGGCGAAGAGGTCCTGCATGTGCGCCTCCCACGCCGCGGCCACCTCGGACGTGGCGAGTGCCGCGTCCGCACCGGCCACCGAATCGGTCTCGTAGTACCCGATGAGCAGCCCGTCGTCGTCGAGGAACAGCGAGTAGTTCCGCCGCCCCGCCGCCGCGATCGCCCGGAGCATCGCCGGCCACACGGCGGCGTGCCGCTCGCGGTAGGCGTCGAGCAGCTCGACCTGCACCTGCAGCCGGAAGCAGACGCGGCTCACCGGCCGGCCTGTTCGCGGCGACGCTGCTCGGCGTCGTGGACGGTGCGCTCGTCGGCGGTGCGGACCGTCCCGGTGACCGTGGTGACGGTGCCGTAGCGCTCGGCCTCGATCGCCTCGAGGGTCTTGCCCTGGGTGCGCGGTGCCCAGATCGTGCCGACCAGGAACGACAGCGCGAGGAGCCCGAGGATCAGGCCGCCGAGGGCCCGCAGACCGATGTCCGACAGCAGCAGCGGGAACCAGATGCTCAGCAGGCCGACCATGACGCGGGCGGCCAGGAACAGCACGCCCTGGGCGCTGGCGCGGTACCGGGTGGCGAAGAGCTCGCTGGTCCACAGGCCGTAGAACGCCTGCGCGCCGATGCCCGACGAGATGCCCCACGCCACGGCGAAGAACAGCAGGGTGCCGAGGTTGGCGGGCGCGTAGATGAGGACGGCCCACGCGATGATCGCCAGCACGGCCCCGACGGCGTAGAGCGCGCGGCGGCTGACCCGGTCGGCGTACCGCATGAAGCCGAAGTACGTCGCGGCCACGGTGCAGCCCCAGACCAGGATCTGCAGTCCGTACTGCTCGGTGACGCTCGTGACCCCGGTCGCCGCGTACACCCGGGGCTGGAAGATGCCGGCCTGCCCGGCGACGGTGTTCCAGAGCGCGTAGACGCCGAACAGGAACAACATCGCGGTCAGGTTCTTCCGGCGGCTGAACAGCTGCGTGATCCCGTGGAAGAAGTTCGCCGTGCCGGTGGCCGCGCGCTCGTCCTTCCAGATCGCCGACTCGGGCAGCCCGCGACGGAGCCACCACACGATCGCGGCGACGACGAACAGGTGGGCGAAGATGAGGCGGCTGCCGAGCAGGCCGAGGGGTGCCGCGGCGATCGCCAGGGCGAACCCGACCATCGGCCCGATCGACCACGCGAGCTGTGCCGTGCCGACGTGGGCCGCGCGCTTGTCCGCGGGGGCCTGCTCGGCGATGTAGGTCCAGCTCGCCGGCACGCCCGCCCCGACGGCGATGCCGGTCAGGATGAAGCCGACCAGGAGCATGCCGTAGCTGCCGGCGAACACCGCGAGCAGGATGCCGAGCATGTACAGGAGCAGGTCGTACGTGTAGATGAACTTCCGGCCGAACCGGTCGCACAGCGGTCCGCCGACGATCGCGCCGACGGCGGCACCGAAGGCGTTCGCGGACAGGCTCGCCAGCAGGCCGACCTCGAGGTCACCGATCCGGAACTCCGCCTGCCACAGGCTCAGGCTCGTGGCGATCGCGATGATCGACCCCGACTCGATGTAGTTCGACATGGCCACCGAGACGGTGGCCTTCCAGCCCGTGGTGTTCCGGGCTCCGATGCGGACCGCCATTGGTCCTCCGTTCGCGTGTTCGTCGGTGAATCGTTTCAACGGGACGACGAGGACGATAGCGCTCCGGTGTGCGTGCTGGCAAGAGCGGGTTCGCCAGGCTGCTCCTCGCACGGTGCGAGCGGGCGCTCGCCCCACGCGAGGTTGTGCCCGCACCGTGCGAGGGGCCGTTCGCCCCGTGCGAGGTTGCGCGCTCCGTGCGAGCCTTTCCACCCCGCACCGAGTGCGGAACCTCGCACCAGCCGCGCGCCTCGCACCGTGTGCGCGCCTCGCACCAGCCGCGCGCCTCGCACCGTGCGCGGGCAGTGGAAGCGACCACCCCACGGACGGGAGGCCCGGTACCGGCCCGCCCCGCGCCTCCCGTCCGCGTTTTCCACAGATCACGGCGCGGGCCGACCGCGTGGACCGTGCCGATGCCAGGATGGCCACATGGCGGTCAGTGTGCGAGAGGTGGCAGCGCTTGCGGGCGTGTCCCTCGGCACGGTGTCGAACGTGCTGAACCGCCCCGACAAGGTCGCTCCCGGCACGGTGGAACGCGTGCAGTCGGCGATCGCGACGCTCGGGTTCGTCCGCAACGACTCCGCACGGCAGCTCCGGGCCGGACGCAGCTCCACCGTCGGGCTCATCGTGCTCGACGGCGGCAACCCGTTCTTCACCGACGTCGCCCGGGGCGCCGAGGACGCCGCGATGGACAACGGCCTCGCGGTGTTGATCGGCAACTCCGACGAGTCGACCGACCGCGAACGCACCTACGTCGACCTGTTCGAGGAACGCCGTGTCGCCGGACTCCTGATCTCCCCCGCCGGCGACGACCTGTCCCGCCTCGCGCGGCTGCGTGACCAGGGCACCGCCGTGGTGCTGGTGGACCGCCGCGCCGACGACGAGCACTTCGCCTCGGTCTCGGTCGACGACATCGCCGGTGGGCGCATCGCGGTCGAGCACCTCGCGGCGATCGGCCGCACCCACATCGCCTTCGTCGGCGGGCCGTTCGGCATCCGCCAGGTCGCCGACCGGCACGCCGGGGCACTCGCCGCCGCCCAGGCCGCGGGCATCCGGCTCGAAGCCCTGCCGACCACCTCGCTGTCTGTGCTCGAAGGGCGCCGCATCGGCGAAGCGATCCAGGCACGGCCGGCCGCCGAACGCCCGGATGCGGTCTTCGCCGCCAACGACCTGCTCGCCGTCGGGCTCGAACAGGCCTTCATCATGCGCGGCACCATCGCGGTGCCCGAGCAGATCGCCATCGTCGGCTACGACGACATCGCGTTCGCCGAGTCCGCCGTGGTCCCACTGACGTCGGTGCGGCAGCCCGCGCAGGACCTCGGTCGTCGCGCGATCGAACTCCTGACGAAGCAGGTCGAGCAGGGGCAGGACATCGACCTCGAGCACGTGGAGTTCACACCGGAGCTCGTGGTGCGGCAGTCCACCGTCGCCGACGCCTAGGGCGCGGTCCGGACACGGCTCCCCCGCCGCCTACGATCGGAGCATGGTGCATGTCCCCCGGCGCGACGGTCCGCCGAGCGTGCACCACGTCGCTGCCCGGGCCGGGGTCTCGCTCGCGACCGTCTCGAACGTCCTGAACCACCCCGAGCGGGTCGCCGACGCGACCGCCGCACGCGTGCGGGACGCGATCGACGCGCTCGGGTACACGCCGAACCGCAACGCCCGGGCGCTGGTGTCCGGCAGCACGCGCGCGATCGGTCTGGTGGTGATGTCGCTGCGGAACTCCCTCTTCAGCGACATGGTCAACGGCGCACAGCTGGCTGCGCGGCAACGCGGCTTCACCCTGCTGATCGCCAGCAGCGAGGACGACCTGCAGGCGCAGGGCGAACACCTCGCCTACCTCGAGAGCGCCCGCGTGTCGGGGATCCTGCTCGCCTCGATGACGGAGTCGCGCGACCAGGTCGAGGTCGCACGACGCCACGGCCGGCCCGTCGTGTACGTCAACCACGAACCGAGCGAACTCGACGCGTGCGCGGTGGTCGTGGACAACGAGCAGGCCGGGTTCCTGGCGACCGAGCACCTGATCGACCGCGGATGCCGACGCATCGGGTTCGTGAGCGCCCGTCCGGACCTGCAGCCCGTCGACCGCCGACGGGTCGGCGTGCTGCGGGCCGTCGCGGCGCATCCCGGGGTCGAGCTCGTCGACGTCGACGCCGGGGACATCGACCCGCCGGGTGGCACCGACGCCGGGCTCCGCATCGCCCGGATGCCCGAGGACGAACGCCCCGACGGGGTACTGGGTGTGACCGACCTGCTCGCGATGGCCGTCGTCTCCGAGCTCCGAGCCGCCGGGATCCGCGTCCCCGAGGACATCCCCGTGTCGGGCTGCGACCACAACTCCGTGGCGTGGGGCGGTGCGGTGCCGTTGACCTCGGTGACGATGCACGGCTCGGAGATGGGTGCGGCTGCAGTGGAACTGCTGCTCGAGGAACTCACCGACCCGATGCACGTGCACCGGACCGTCGTGCTCGGCAGCGAGCTGGTGCCGCGCGAGAGCACGCTCGGTCGCGAGGGCGCGGCCGCAGCAGCCGCCGCGGCCGCCGCCGCGGGCACGATCACGTCGAGCGACCCGAGGCGCACCGAGGCCTGACCGGCGGACCAACCCGCGAAAGCGACACATCCGCAGGTGGCCACGCCGTCCGGTCCGCCAGAGCGACAGATCGGCGCGAACGTTCGGCGGCGCACTGTCGCTTTCGCGGGCGAGGGGCAGCGGGCCACGGGCCGGCGCGCACGAGGCGATGCGGGACCGCGAACGCGACCGGGCACCGGACGGGAGGCGCGGGGCGAAGCCGGCACGGGCCTCCCGGCCGGCGGGCGGCGCGACCACCGCACGGTGCAGCACCGCGCGTCGACTCGGTGCGAGGTTCCGCACTCCGTGCGAGCCCGCGCGCCCGTCACGGAGTGTGGAACCTCGCACCAGACGAATGGACCCACCCGCACCTCGCTCCGCGGGTTCGCGTAACGAAATCGGCACAGCGATTGACACGCTTCAATCCTCGTGGTTCCATCCTGGTTGAAACGTTCTAAAACGCAGTGACCGGACCCCGCGACGGCGCGGGATCCGGGTCCGTTTCACCCGGGGTACCCCAGCCCCGGGCCTTACGAGGAGGTAAGGAATGTCAGTTCGTTCCATGACCAAGCGCGCGATCGCCATCGGCGGCGCAACGGTCCTGATCGGTGGGCTCGCAGCGTGCTCGTCCGGCGGCTCCGCCGACGAAGGCGGCGGCAAGGTCGAGATCACCTACCAGGCCGACAACGCCCCGGCCACCGCCGCCACCGCGAAGCCGCTCATCGAGGCCTTCGAGAAGGCCAACCCCGACATCACCGTCAAGTTCGACACCCGGCCCCAGGGCACCGACGGCGACAACCTGATCAAGACCCGGCTGTCGACCGGCGAGGCCGCCGACGTCTTCAACTACAACTCCGGCTCGCTCATGCAGGCCCTCAACCCGGACAACACCCTGGTGGACCTGTCCGACGAGGAGTGGGCGGGTGACGTCGACCCGCAGTTCACCAAGGTCGTCAGCACCGACAAGGGCATGTACGGCGCCCCGTTCGGCACGAGCTTCGGCGGCGCGGTGCTCTACAACACGAAGGTCTACGACGACCTCGGCCTCGAGGTCCCGACCACGTGGGACGAGTTCATCAGCAACAGCGAGAAGATCAAGGACGCCGGCGACATCGCGCCGATCATCCAGACCTACGGCGACACCTGGACCAGCCAGCTGTTCGTCCTCGGCGACTTCGCGAACATCACCGCGCAGGACGACAAGTGGGCGGACGACTACACCGCCAACAAGGAGTCCTACGCCGACGAACCCGCACTCGCCGGGTTCGAGCACCTCGCCGAGGGCAAGGACAAGGACCTCTACAACGAGGACTACGCCTCGGCCACGCAGGCGAACGGCCTGAAGATGCTGGCCGACGGCACCGGCGCGCAGTACCCGATGCTCACGAACGCGATCTCGGCGATCCAGCAGGACTCCCCCGACGCCGTCGACGACATCGGCGCGTTCGCCCTGCCCGCCGAGGACGCCGCGGACACGAACCTGACGATCTGGGAGCCGAACGGCCTGTACATCCCGAAGACGACCACGGGCGACAAGCTGGCGGCGGCGAAGAAGTTCGTCGCGTTCGCGAACTCCACCGACGGCTGCCAGGTGCAGAACGACACCGGCACCCCCGCCGGACCGTACGTCATCTCGACCTGCTCGCTGCCGGACGACGTGCCCCCGATGATCGACGACCTGCAGCAGTACCTGGACGACGGCAAGGCGAGCCCCGCGCTCGAGTTCCTGTCCCCGATCAAGGGCCCGAACCTCGAGAAGATCTGCGTGCAGGTCGGTTCGGGCATCACCACCGCGAGCAAGGGCGCCGACCAGTACGACGACGACGTCGTCCAGCAGGCACAGCAGCTCGGCATCAAGGGCTGGTGATCGGCGTGACCGCGACCCTCACGACGGCGGTGGCCCCGCCGCAGACACGCAAGGCCGGCCGCCCCGGACCAGCGCGCAAGCGGATGCGTTCGTTCTACCCCGCGTGGTTCTTCATCCCCGCGATCGCGCTGTACGTCGTGTTCTTCGCGGTCCCGACCTTCGCCGGGTTCTACTTCTCGCTCACCCGCTGGACGTTGTTCGACCAGACCTTCATCGGCTTCGACAACTTCGTCCGGTTCTTCCAGGACCCGCAGCTCGTCTCCGGGTTCGTGCACACCTTCCAGTACGGCTTCGTGACGAGCGCGGCGAAGGTGGTCCTCGGATTGGCCCTCGCCCTGCTCCTCACGTCGCCCGTGCTGGGGCGCGGCTACCTGCGGGCGGTCGTGTTCTTCCCGGTGCTCGTGTCGACCATCGGCATCGGCATCACGTTCAAGGCGCTGATGGACCCGTTCCACGGGATCATCAACGGCGTGCTGGGTTCGGTCGGCCTGCCCACCCCCGGGTGGCTGACCGACCCGGCGCTCGCCCTGTGGAGCGTCGCCGCGGTGGACGTCTGGAAGGGCGTCGGCATCGCGACGCTCATCTTCATCGCCGGCATCGTGGCGATCCCGCAGGAGTACTTCGAGGCGGCACGGGTGGACGGCGCGAGCGCGTGGTCGATCTTCCGGAACATCACGTTGCCGCTCTCTCGCCCCGCGATGGGCACGGTCATCATCCTGTCGCTCATCGGTGGTCTGCGGTCGTTCGACCTGATCTGGGCGATGACCGGGGGCGGGCCGGGGTTCACGAGCGACGTGATCGCGAGCGTGATCTACAAGCAGTACCAGGCCGGGTTCTACGGCCTGTCCACCGCCGGCAACGTGGTCCTGTTCGTCGTCGTCACCGCGATCATGGTGCCGATCTCGTGGCTCCTCAACCGCAAGGATGCAGAGCTGTGACCGCCGTCACCACCCCCGGAACCGGCCACGCGCCGGCTTCCGGCAGCCGCCGACCGACACCGGCGAGCCGGTCCCGCCACCCGGGGCGTGCCCGCCGGTGGATCATCGGCTCGATCGCCATCGTCGTCAGCTTCGTCGTGTTCCTGGTGCCGTTCATCTTCGTGCTGCTCCAGGCGGCGAAGAACCCGGCCGAGGCGAACCAGCTCGGCTTCAGCCTGCCGACCGACTGGCAGCTGTGGCAGAACCTGCAGGCGGTGTTCCAGAGCGGTGACGGCGGGATCCTCCGCGCGTTCTGGAACAGCGCCCTGCTCACCGTCGGCAGCGTCACCGTCATGGTCGTGTTCTCGGCGATGGTCGGGTACGTCCTGCAGCGGCGCCCGAGCCGGTGGAACGGCCTGATCAACTTCTTCGTGCTGGCGGGGCTCATCGTGCCGCCGGCTATCGTGCCGACCATCTGGGTGCTGCAGGGGCTCAACCTGTTCAAGACCATGGGCGGGATGATCCTGATCGAGGCGACGTTCGGCCTGTCGTTCTGCATCCTGCTGTTCCGGGCGTTCGTCGCGACGATCCCGAAGGAACTCGACGAGGCCGCCGTGCTCGACGGCGCCGGCCCGGTCCGCCTGTTCTTCGGGGTGGTGCTGCCGCTGCTCAAGCCGGTGATCATCACGGTCGTGCTCGTGCAGTCGGTGACGGTGTTCAACGACTTCACCAACCCGCTGTACTTCCTGCCGGGGTCCGAGAACGCGACGGTGCAGCAGACGCTCTACGCGTTCCAGAGCCAGTCGGTCAGCCAGCTGAACCTGCTGTTCACCGACGTGCTGCTCATCACGATCCCGCCGCTGATCCTCTACGTCTTCTTCAACCGTCAGATCGTCGCCGGCATGACCAGCGGCGCCGTCAAGGGCTGACCGCCCACCCCGGCCTGGAGGCGCGACCCGCCTCCGCCACACCGCCCACCCGGGCGGACGGCCGGGCCCACGACCTGTGCACCGGTCAACGACGACCGGTCGCGTGAAAGGACCACCACATGACCACCTGGACCGCACCGTTCATCGCGGCCGACACCGACCTCGGCAGCGCCCCGATCCTGCGTCGGGAGTTCACCCTCGACGACGACCACGGCGCCGTCACCGCCGCCACCCTCGACGTCAGCGCCCTCGGCGTCGTCGAGGCCTGGCTCGGCGGGCAGCGCGTCTCCGACCACCTGCTCGAACCGGGGTGGACGAGCTACGAGTGGCGCATCCGCGTCGTCTCGCACGACGTCACCGCGCACCTCGCCGACACCGCGGCCGGCGGCGCAGCCGTGCTCGCGCTCGTCGTCGGCAACGGCTGGGCCGCCGGACGCCTAGCCTGGGGCGGTGGCGGCGGCTGGTACACGGACGAGCGCGCCGGGTTCGCCGAACTCCGGATCACGTTCGCTGACGGCCACGAGCAGCACATCGCGACCGACACCGACTGGCAGGCCCTGTCGAGTGCCGTCACCGCCGACCAGCTCTACGACGGGCAGGACATCGACGCCCGACTCCGCGACGGCTCGTTCCTGACGCCCGGCGAGGTCACCGTGCCCAGCGTCGACGGCCACCAGGGGCGGACGAGCACGGTGCACACGGTCGACATCGGCGAGCGCGAACTCGTCGCCGACACGGTGCCGCCGGTGCGCCCGCTCGCCGAGATCGCCCCGGTGGCGATCTGGACGAGCCCGTCGGGAGCGACCCTGCTCGACTTCGGCGTGAACCTGGTCGGGTGGCTCCGGGTCACCGCGACCGGCCCGGCCGGCACCGTGCTCACCCTGCAGCACGCCGAGGTGCTCGAACGCGACGAGCTCGGCACCCGCCCCCTACGCACCGCGAAGGCGACGGACCGCTTCACCCTGCGCGGTGACGACGAGCCCGAGACGTTCGAGCCCCGGTTCACGTTCCACGGGTTCCGGTACGCGCAGGTCGACGGCTGGCCGGGCACGCACGACGAGCTCCGCGCCGCGGTCACCGCCGTGCAGGTCGGGTCGGACCTCACCCGCACCGGCACGTTCGTGTCGAGCCACGAGCTGCTGAACACCTTCCACGACAACGTGGTCCGGGGCATGCAGGGCAACTTCCTCAGCGTGCCGACGGACTGCCCGCAGCGCGACGAGCGGCTCGGGTGGACCGGCGACATCGCCGCGTTCGCGCCGACGGCCTCGTACCTGTTCGACACCCGGACGTTCCTGGCGGACTGGCTGCGGGACGTGTGGCTCGAGCAGCAGCACGCCGACGGGGTGATCCCGTTCGTCGTGCCGGACGTGCTGAAGTACTCCCCCGCCGAGGACTTCGGCACGCCGGACGCGACCGCCGTCTGGTCGGACGCCGGCGTCTGGGTGCCGTGGACCCTGTACCAG